>JBALXO010000005.1:0-15195 GCA_036960615.1 Cocleimonas sp.
AAAGAAGATTCCATGAAGCCAGTCAAACTCGTAACATTCTAAATAGACAAAATCGCCTTGCGATAGAACTGCAACTCTTCAATAGATTCCAATACATCATCTAACGCCAAATGCGCACCTTTCTTGGTATATTGAGTCAAAACTTCAGGCTTCCAACGCGCCGCTAGTTCTTTAAGCGTACTCACATCTAAATTACGATAATGAAAATAGTCTTCTAACTCAGGCATTTCGCGCGCCATGAAACGGCGATCCTGACAGATACTGTTGCCACACATTGGCGATGCGCCTTTGCCCACATAATCTTCTAAAAACTCAATGGTCGCTAGTTCGGCCTGAGCCATAGTGAATTCACTTTTTTGCACGCGCTCAATTAAGCCCGAGTCGCCGTGATGTTGTTGATTCCACTCATCCATCATATTTAACACATGATCTTCTTGGTGAATCGCGATTACAGGTCCTTCGGCCAGAATATTTAAATTTTTATCGGTAACTACCGTGGCTATTTCGATGATCGTGTCTTGAAAAGTATCTAAACCTGTCATTTCCAGATCAATCCAAATCAAATTATTCTTGTCTTGGCTCATAGGTTATAATTTACCCTTTAAAAATCAATAAAAAGCCATACTTTATATCACATGCATACATTTACTATCATTTTTATCATATTCCTATTAATTACCTCAGGCGTTCAACTTTGGCTGTCATTACGACAAGCAAAACACGTTGCTGCACACAGATCTGCAGTACCTGATGAATTTGCGGATAAAATCACGCTTGAAGAGCACCAAAAAGCCGCTGATTACACGCATGCTAAAGGCTCATTTGGACGCTTGAACCTAGTCATTGGCATCGTTATTCTGTTGCTGTGGACGCTAGGTGGAGGCTTAGAATGGCTTGATAATCTCGTTAGATCGTATGGCTTTGGGCCTTTGACTACTGGTGTAGCAGTGGTTATCGCGTTTTCAATTATTTCTAGTATTGTTGATATCCCCTCTTCTCTTTACAGTAGCTTCGTCATTGAAGAAAAGTTTGGCTTCAATAAATTAACGATTAAAGTCTTTTTCTTGGATATGATCAAAGGTGCAGTATTATCTGTCGCGATCGGTATTCCATTGATTTTATTAGTCTTATGGCTAATGGAATCTGCAGGTACTTTATGGTGGTTGTATGCTTGGGCGGCACTCACTGCGTTCTCAATTGCAATGATGTGGGCCTATCCGAAATTTATATCACCCATTTTTAATAAATTCGAACCACTTGAAGAAGGCGAAGTATTGGACCGTGTAAAGGGTCTATTGACTAAAACAGGGTTCAATTCTGATGGCGTATTCGTTATGGACGGCTCGAAGCGTTCTAGTCACGGTAATGCCTATTTCACTGGTTTTGGCAAAACCAAACGAATCGTATTCTTCGATACCTTATTAAAAGGCTTAAGCCCAAAACAAGTTGAAGCGGTATTAGCCCACGAACTCGGCCATTTCAAACATAAACATGTCTTCAAAGGTATGATTGTATCAATGACTATGACCTTAGTCGGCTTTGCCGTATTGGCGTGGTTGATGACGCAAGCATGGTTTTATACCGCATTGGGTGTTCAGCAATCGTCTACCTATATGGCTTTACTACTGTTTTTATTAGTTAGCCCTGCTTTCACTTTCTTTATAGGCCCTATTATGTCACGCTGGTCTCGTAAACATGAGTTTGAGGCAGACGCGTTTGCAGCCCAACAATCGGATGCTGGGGAACTTATTAGTGCATTAGTTGGTCTTTATAAGAAGAATGCAGGAACATTAACGCCAGATCCTTTGTATTCGGCGTTTTATGATTCTCATCCACCCGCTTCGATACGCATAGCGCATCTAAAGCAAGTAGCTTGAACCGATTCTTATTATTGCAGCACTAAGTATATAAGCGGATATAGAACTAAGGAAAAACGGAGATTTATTATGAAATTTTCAAACATGTTAGTAACAAAAACAACTCTAGTAAAAACACTAGCACTGGGCATAGCTTTATCAGGCCCAATAATTTCATCGTCAGCGTTTGCAGAAGGTAATGCTGCTAATGGTAAAGGACTGTTTACTGGCTCTAAGTGTGGCACTTGTCATGGTAATGAAATTTATACCAGCAAAGACAGAAAAGTTAAAAACCTAAAAGCTTTAGAAGCGGCAGTAAGACTTAATGACTCTAAACTCAATACCAATTGGTTTGATGAAGACGTTAAAGACGTTACGGCTTATTTAAATCAACAATATTACAAGTTTTAATTTATGAAGGTTAAAGCTTGAGCACAGCCGTCAACACCGGGCGGGTTATTACTCGCTTCGGTGCTGAACTCCTCGTAGAAAATCCAGAACGAAACTCAAAGCAGGACTCTAACCAAACTCCCGTTCGTTGTACCGCCAAACGCAAATTCGACAGCATAGTATGCGGCGATTTTATTACGTGGCATCCCAATGAACATGGCAATGCCTCTGTAGACGACCTACTTCCTCGTACTAATGCACTTACTCGACCCGGTTATCGTGGTCGCCCTCGAACAATTGCAGCTAATATCGATTTATTAGTTGTTGTTAATTCGTGGCTTCCAGAAACATCTTGGAATTTAGTCGACCGTTATCTAATTGCGGCTGAGCAACTGAATGCTGAAGCGGTAGTTGTGATGAATAAAAGTGATCTCGCTAAAGAGCATGCCACAAAAGAAGATTGGGCAGCGATGAAGGCTTATCAAGAGATTGGCTATCCTGTTCTTGAAATGAACGCGATGACAGGCGAAGGTGTTGCTGAGTTGTCTGAGATTATGCAAAATAAAACCAGTATTTTTAGTGGTCGTTCAGGTGTTGGAAAATCCTCTATCGCAAATATAATACTGCCTGATTTGGATATTCTAACAGGATTGATTTCAGGCTCAGGTGAAGGAAAACACACCACCACAACGGCAACCCTCTACGACCTAGAAAACAGTGGCTATCTGATCGACTCCCCTGGGGTCAGAGATTACGCCTTAGGCGATATCAGTGACGCAGAACTGGCTGAGGGTTATGTTGAGTTTTTGCAGTTTCAGAATTCTT
Source organism: Cocleimonas sp. (assembly GCA_036960615.1). Taxonomy (GTDB): domain Bacteria; phylum Pseudomonadota; class Gammaproteobacteria; order Thiotrichales; family Thiotrichaceae; genus Cocleimonas. The sequence goes on from JBALXO010000005.1 coordinate 3,072, forward strand.
GTCGCTTTCATAATTGTACCCACGACCACGAACCAAAATGTGCAATAAGAACGGCCGTAGAAGAAAATAAAATTAATAAAGGTCGTTATTTACGATATATTGATGCACTAAGGAATCTTGAATAAATTTTTAGTTTTATTTATGGTTTCTAATCTCATCTTAAGTTATTGCTTAGAAATGAGATTTTCAGACTAAAAACACTCTTTTAAGGCTTTGGGGAAAGTCTCTAATTATAAAAAGACACCCCCCTACTTTTTACGTGTTTTCAAAAAATATTAAATTTAGGGCTGCGCATTCATACTTATGTGTTATTCAATTATTAAAAAAAATATTATTACGTCATTCTTCTTGATCACTATAGGCTTTTGCTTTGGTTTAGCTCAAACAACGTTTGCAGATAATACAAAACAAGCCAATGAATTTCTGAATGCATATGAAGCTTTAAGTAAAGGTCGGTTCTATGGAAGTGATCATCTAAAAGGCTATATCCTTCATCCTTATCTTGAACATGAGCGCCTGAAAAAACATCTAAAGAAGACTAATAATAACGCTTTAATCGATTTCATTAATCGCAATCGAAATAATTGGCTAGGCTCAGATATCAATACTGAGTTATTACAACGCCTTGCCAAACAGAAACAATGGGGTAATGTTTTAAAGTTCTATCAAAGAGGCCAAGGTGGAGTTAAAGCAAAATGTGTAGGCCTGGAAGCTCAATTACGAACTCGACCTTCACAGAAATTACAAAATGAAGCTTTAATTTTATGGAAGTCTAGTAATAGTCGGCCCAAAGTCTGTGACCCGTTATTTAGTCTACTCAAACAAAAAGGCTTGCTCACAGATCAAATTGCTTGGGAAAGAGTCACCTTAGCGATGAACAAAGGAAAAACAAGCCTAGCTCGCAGCATAAGCAAAAACTTATTAGAGCCATCATTAGTGTCGTTATGGGTCAATTTACGTAAAAACCCAAGCAAGCATTTAAGCAATAAACGACTTAGAAAGAATGATGCAAGAAGTCGTCAACTAATCGCTTATGGAATCAAACGTATCGCCAGAAAAGATACCAATAGTGCAAGCTATGAATGGCAACAGGCACAGAGAAAATATACTTTTAGTCCACAACGAAAAGCAGAAGTTGAAAGTTATATTGCTGTTAGGGATGCAAAAGACCATAAGTCCCAAGCGTTAAATCAGTTTGCACGAATACCTGCAAAACTAAGATCTGATGATGCCAATTTATGGATGGCAAGACTCGCTTTAAGACAAGGTGATTGGCGTAAACTGCGCGCTGCTATTGGGTCAATGACAACCTCAGAAAGAAACAAAGATCGCTGGCGCTATTGGCAAGCTCATAGCAGCAAGCGTTTGGGTGACAAGAATATACGGCCACAATTACAAGTTATAGCTAAGAGCGCCTCATTCTATGGTTTCCTAGCGGCGGATGAATTAAAAGTTCCATATGCTCGATTACTACAACAAGAACGAAATTGGAGTGCATTAACACCTAGAATCAAAAATATAAAAGCGATTCAACGTGCAACCGAGCTTTATTCACTTGGCTTACCCAAGCTAGCAAAAAAAGACTGGAACTGGGCAATGAAAAAATTGAGTAAGGATGATCAGTTAATTGCAGCTGCTTATGCACTTGAGATTAATCAACCATTTCTTGCGATTATCACGGTTTCAGGCACTAAAGATTGGAATCAAACTGGATTACGCTTTCCTTTGGAGTATCAAAATCTAGTGAAAAAATCTGCTCGCGCTAATGGTGTAGTTCCAGCTTGGGTATATGGCATTATGCGACGAGAAAGCGCTTTTGATCCGATTATTAAATCAAGTGCGAATGCTAGAGGCTTGATGCAAGTGCTTCCTAGCACAGCGAAAGGTGTCGCAAAATCATTAGGAATACGGCACAAGACATCCGATTTATACGTGCCAGAGAGAAATGCTAATATTGGTGCAGCGTACATGAGTCAAATGCTGAAGCGCTTTAAAGGCAATTATGCAAAAGCAACTGCATCTTATAATGCAGGTCCACATCGAATTCCTCGTTGGTTGCCGAAGCAGATGATTTCAGCGCCTCGGTGGATTGAAAGCATACCGTTTGATGAAACACGAAACTATGTTCGCGCAGTCATGTCATATACCACTATCTATGATCATAAATTACATTATAAAAATCGCTCGAATCTACGCTTATCTCAACGCTTGCAGGCTATTGGTCCTAAATAGTGAGCGATAAGCCTAATATTTATAATGGTTTCTATGGCCAAGCACATCGAAAAAAACAACAAGGTGTCGCGCTCATAACTGCTCTAATTATCACCAGTGTTGCAGTTTCGCTTGCTACATTAATAATCTATCGTCAACAAATACAAATACGCCTTTCGAGTAATATAAGCACCCTAGAACAGAACTATCAATATGCTTATGGCATGGAGGATTTCGCAGGGACTATATTAAGACGAAGTTTTGAAGATCAGCCTAACTTCGTTTCACTTAATGATGATTGGTATGCTGAATCTGGTTTAGTACTTCCAATTACTGGTGGCGTAATGACAGGCAAGTTATTTGACCTTCAGGCACGTATCAATGTGAATTCTTTGATTAGACCGAGAATTGAAATTAAACCTCCGGCTCCTGTAGGTCAATCAGTACCTGCAAATGGGACTGTACAAATACCAGAAGCTGAAAAAGAATATATTGATATAGCCAGTGTAACTAAACTTAGGCTAACCGAATTAATTCGTATTGTTGATGAACAACAAGATATGGGGCCAGCTCAAAACTTTACGGCAATTCTAAAAGATTGGATAGATACAGATCAAGATAATGGTAATTCGATTATCCCTGGAGATGATCGTGATCTTGGTAATGGCGCTGAAACCTCCTATTATCAATCAATTGAACCGGCTTATTTTAGTGCTAATACTGAAATGATTAGTCCCACTGAACTGCGCCTGATCAAAAATATGCAAGAGAAATTCTACAAAAGAATAACAGATGATATTGCTACTCTTCCTACACAATTTGGAACTAATCCAACAGTAACAGCGATTAATGTGAATACAGCTTCTGAGAATGTCTTACGATCTTTAGGCTTCACTCCTGATTCAATTACTAATATTATCGAAGCACGAGATGAAGAGCCGTTTGAAAATATAGATACCTTTAAAGCTATGGAGGTAGTCAGAAGAGATTTAAAAACTGAAACCAATCCTGATGCACTAGTTGATCCTCTTGATCTTGATGTGAAAAGCGAATATTTTCTTCTAGAAGGAAGAGTTGAAATCAATAACACTCGATTATTTATAAATTCCATCTTATGGCGTAACTCAACGGGTGCAGTTTCTGTCATAATGAGAGACTTTAGTAACCCTCAAACAATCAGTAAAGCAATTAATTAAATGCAAATAATAGTTATTAAAATCAGTGACCTTGCGAAAAATCCTGAATATGCTTTATTGGGCAAGAAGCAACATCAAGATAGATATACTTCTGGGGACTGGAAACGAGTCCGTTCTGTTTCACGTGGGCGCAAAGTAGTCGTTCTACTTGCCTCTAATGAAGTGGTGCTGACTTCTGCTACAATTCCTAGTAAAAACCGCAAACAGCTATTACAAGCCATTCCTTACGCGCTTGAGGATACTTTAGCTGAAGATATTGAGGATCTTCACTTTGCAGTGCACCAAGAAAGTGAAAGTAAGCAATCTGAAGTAGCTATTATTAATCGAACAGTATTAGTAGATGTTTTGGATTTACTAAAATCAAAAAATATTACTGCTAACTATGTATTACCTGAATTGCTGGCGCAAAGATTTGAAACTGATTCTTGGTCGATTACTTATGAGAATAACGATAATGAGATCTCAGCCAGCGTTCGTTTAGGGCAATATGAAGGTTTTGTTTGTGACCAAGAAATGCTCGATATGTTTATATCAGAGCCTTTAGAGAAACAAACGCCTAAAACTATTTTTAGTAATACGAAACCCGAAAACTTACCAGAAGCGCTTCAAGAAATTTCTAGCAGTTATATCGAATCAAATACTATAGATTACAAAAGTACGATTAGTGCTTTACCTTTAAACTTGTTAACTAACTTTGTACGACGCAGCCAACAAACTTCATCAATAAACTGGAAAGCGTGGCGACCTGTAGCATTACTAGGTGGAGTGTTAGCCAGTATTTGGATGGGAATATTCTTCTGGCAGAATAACCTATTACAAAACCAGAGCAATCAGCTTAAAACTCAAATCGAACAAGTCTATAAAGAAAGCTTTCCAAACGGCAGAATTGTTGATGCTTCAGCACAAATGAATTCAGCATTGAACAAATTAAAAGCTAGCGCAGGACAAACAATCGAATCCCCTTTGCCTTTGATTGCAGATATGGGACCTTTATTGAAAGAATACAAAGACATGATTTTGAGCGAATTACGCTATCAAGAAAATCAACTCTCGATGACAATAGAATCACCTAATCTAACGCGCCTTGAAAAATTTAAGAAAGATGCTGCCGAGAAAAATAATTTAAAAATTGAGATTACTGATTCGACAACAACTGCAAATAAAGTAAAAGCCGTTATTAGAGTTTCGCCATTACCAAATAAAACAGCAAATAAACTTGATATTGATAAAACCATGGAGGGTAAAGCATGAGTAATTGGCTTAATTCATTATCCCCCCGCGAACGCGCTTTAGTTTCTTATGGATCAATTGCTGTTCTCATCGTTTTAGTTTGGTTGCTAGGTGTTAAGCCACTTTACAACAATCAGATCAAACTAATTAAAACTATTGATTCTCAAAAAGCCACCTTAGCGACAATGCAAAAACAAAGTGTTGAAATTAAACAACTGCTGAAACAAAAAATAGTAAAGCCAACTAAAATAGGAACGCAAAATCCACAACAATTGATCGATAGGTCTCTACAAACGTGGCGATTAAAACCTGTGCTTGAAAGAATGCAATCACAAGGTAGTAATGGTGTGAGACTTACACTTAGAAATGCAAATGCTGATCGTGTGATGCGTTTTTTACATGAATTAGAAAGTAAGCATTCATTATCAATCAGTAATATGTCTATTGATAGCGATAACAAAGAAGCTGGATTTGCTGACTTCAAATTAACCATTAAAAGTAACAACAAATAAATGAAAAAGTTAATTTTCTTCGGTTTGATTTCGTTTTTATTAGCAGCGATTTGGTTTACACCACTTGCTTTTGTTGTACCTCATATTGCTAAAGTTACTAACAATATAATCGTAAAAGAACCCAGCGGAACGATTTGGAATGGTAAAATTAATCACCTCACTGTTAAAAATAATTACTTAGGTAAAGTAAGCTGGCGTGTGGATCCTTTAGCTAGCCTAAAGTCCCTGTCACTAAAAACCAAATTCATTCTAAAAGGCGATGACATCAACGCTTTTGGAGTTGCTGGAATTGCTATTAACAAAAATCTAGTGATTGATAATACTCAATTCGATGTGAATGCTCGTTACATAAACACCTTACAAAATAACGCTAAATTATCTGGCGACTTTAATGGTTTTGTAAAACATGCACTCATAATTAAAGACAAAGTTCCTGAAATCGATGCCATTGTTAATTGGCAAGACGGGGCACTTAATTCTCCAATTAAGTTAGCTAAAGGCGATTATCGTGCAGTTATAAAACCTGAAAACGAAGGCCTTGATATTAAACTCAGTTCTAAGGAAGCGCCGATTGAACTAAATGGCGATATAAAACTCCAAAAAGATTGGATGTTCACGACAAATTTAATTAGTAAATCCAGTAATCCAGGATTAATGGCTATGATGAAATTTGCTGGAAAACCACAAAATGATGGAACTATTTTAATTAACCAAAAAGGTGACTTAAAACCTTTCATAGGCATAAATTAATAGACTCACCAATAGCATTTTAACCAAGACTAATATGATTATGAATAAACCGACTCAAATTGACGATTTAGCAAAAAAACTAGCGGGCTTTATGCCAAGCTCAGTACAAAGCCTACAAGAAGATATTGAACAGAACATCCGAAATGGCTTAGAGAGTGGTCTTCGTAAAATGAATTTAGTAGGTCGTGAAGAGTTTGACATTCAAAATGCCGTATTATTACGTACGCGTGAAAAACTTGAAGCCCTTGAGAAAACTGTAGCAGCTCTAGAAACACAATTATCAAAAGATTTGGAGAATAAATAATGAAGAAGCGTATTCATCTAGCTTTTCTTTTACCTACTTTATTAGCAGTGAGCCTTCCTTTGGCTACTGTGCAAGCTCAACCACATATTCATGGCGATCGTACTCATACGCATGGCTTACCTGCGCAAGGTATTGGGCATAAACATGGTAATACTCCTCTTGGACGTGCTGTAGGCGGACAAACAACAGCCCCAATTGCTGCAAAAGTGCAACAACAGCGCCAAGTTGCTAAAACAAACACAAATACGGCTAAAAACAACAACCGTTCAATCCCAGGGGCAGGCGACGCTAATGCCCAATTAAAACAAGCGTATCAACAAAAAAATTATAAACGAGTCTCTCAAATAGCGACTAAGTTTGCAGAACAAGGCGATCCTTCCGGTCAGTTTGTTTTAGGTCAATTAGCTTTATTGGGACAGGGACAAAAGAAGAATCCTAAAATGGCTTTTAATTGGCTAAGTAAATCTGCTGCCAACGGTCATAAAGGTGCACGTTATTTATTAGGCTCTCTCTATGCTAGTGGAACAGGCACTAAGAAAAACTTTGGACAAGCGCATAAATATTATCAAATGGCAGCGAAAGCTGGAGTCCCTGATGCAATGGCTAGTCTTGGTGTAATGTATGAAAAAGGACAAGGCGTAAAGAAAAATATGCCTAGGGCATTACAATACTATGAACAAGCTGCCAATAAAGGCATTACAAACGTTCAATTGATGATGGGTGAACGCTATATAAAAGGCGTAGGTGTTAAAAAGAACCCAGCTAAAGGCTATAAATTTGTCAAAATGGCACATAATGCTGGCGAACCTCAAGCCACCTATCTCTTGGGTGTGTTAAATGCAAATGGCATCGGTACCAAGAAAAGCCCTCAATATGCCTTTAAATACATATCTACAGCTGCAAAAAGTAATGTTCCTGATGCTCAGTATGATCTTGCTTCAGCCTATGCTCAAGGTATTGGAACCAAGAAGAATATGGGACAAGCCATTAAGTGGTATAAGAAAGCAGCAAACAATGGCGTATTAGTCGCTCAGCACAATCTAGGGCTCATTTACTTACAGGGGCTTGGTACAAAGAAAAGCCCTAAACAAGCTTTCAATTGGTTTAATAAAGCTGCAAAAAAAGGTCATCCTGTATCTCAATACTTCTTGGGTGATTTGTACGTTGATGGTGTTGGCGTTGGAAAGAATCACAAACAAGCAATGTCATGGTATAAAAAAGCAGCAGCTAAGAAATTTCCTGCTGCTGAATACAGCGTAGGTGCTATGTATGCCAATGGCTTTGGAACGCAAAAGAATTTACCAGAAGCCAAGAAATGGTTTCAAAAAGCATCTAAACACGGCAGTAAAAAAGCAACTAATGCTCTAGCAATACTAAAGAAGAATGGTGTTTAATTAAGCCAACTTAAGTTTAACAGCTTAGAAATATACTAATAAGACACCCCCCACCTTTTTGGATATTTTCATTAAATTGAAAACATCCAAAAAGGTGGGGGGTGTCTTATTTATGTCATCTCTGTTAAATCCCATCTAAAATGGTGACGACATTTTGTAATTAGAACAATATTTGAATTAACTAAAAACCTGATATTTTTTAATCAAAAGATAATTAAAAAGCTACTTAAATTCTAGCAGAAACCGTAGTCATAATTTTTGATATTAAAGGCATAATAAACTTACGGACTGGCAAAGGTAGTTCTACCGCACCTGCTTCAACGGCAACTTCTGCATGATGTGCTTCATCGGTCTTCATTTGTTCTAAGATAGCTCTACTAGCATTGTCATTCTCTGGAAGCTTTCCAAGATGAGCATCTATATGCTTTCCTACTTGATCTTCAGTCTCTTTGACAAAACCTAGACTCCACTTATCACCAGCAAAGCCTGCTATTGCGCCTATTCCAAAAGAACCTAAATACCAAACTGGACTCAAGTAACTTTTGTGAGAATTAAGTTGTTCAAGGCGGGTTTCACACCAATTTAGATGATCATTCTCTTCAGCTGCAGACGTTTTCATCTGCTCTCGAATTTCATTTGACTTAGACATTAAAGCTTGGCCTCGATAAAGACCTTGCGCAGCAATTTCACCTGCGTGGTTGACTCTCATTAAGCGCGCTGAGCGCTTGATTTCCGCTTCTGAGAGCCCTTCAGTTGACAAACTGATATTTGCAAGCTGAGCAGGATTAACGCGCCCAGTAGTGGGTGCTTTAGCATGAATTACACGCAAAGCTTGGTCTACTTCATTTAAGAGCTTATCAAGTGGATTTAGCTTTACTGTTCTCATAGGATTATCACAATAATACCCACTGTTAAATAACAGCGGGTATTATATAAAAATTACTTAGATTTATTCTCTTTCTCAGCAAGCAATCTAACAACTTCCATCACTTTCTGGTTACCACCAGCCATTGCAGGACTAGTACGATATTTACCATTAACAATCATCGAAGGTACTGAATTTGCTTGTGCGCCTCTGCCGAACTCTTGAGCGCGAACTAATTTCGTTTGAAAAGCCAGAGATGACTTCACAGCAGCTACTTGTTCTTCTGTATAACCTTGCTCTACAAAGAAACGAACAACCGCTTTCGGTGATCGTAGACGTCTTTTTTGATCATGAATAGATTGAAATATTTTGGTTACCATATCTTTTGATGCAGTTGGGTCTAGAATATCAGCAATAAAAAAGGTATTTGCATCAGCCGCCCAACTAGGATTTAACATGGCTGGTACTTGCTTAAATTCTACATATTCTGGATGGTTTTGTTTGTATTTAATAATTGTAGGTTCCATTGAATAACAATGAGGACAACCAAACCAAAATAACTCAGCTACTTCAATTTTTCCTGGAGCTACGTCCGTAGACATCTCAGGAATTAATTTTACATAGTGCTGACCTTCGATAAATCCAGCAGAAGCAAGTTTCATTGAATCATCTGTTTTTGCTACTGATGTACTTGCCGCAGATTCAGTTGGTTCTGCGACAGCTGATGAAGTAGCCGCGACTTGTTTAACTTCTATCTTTTTTGCATCTGAAGAGGCTGAAGAATTACAAGCTGTGAGAAATAATGCAAAAAATAATGAAGTTATTGATAATTTTGTATTCATGAGGATTTAGACCTTTTTATAAAATATTGAAATTTAGGTTTTAACTATAAAAAATGTGACATCAATGATAAGCAATGGTTCGATATTCATAAATAGGGTTGACTAAAAATATGAACAAAATTTAAAACAATTTGAATTCAATTATTTTTCTAAAAAATTCATATTTTAAGATATGTAATATATTTATGGCTCCATAGTATAAAACTAAAAAATATACCCCTCTACTTATATAGGTTTTACAACAATATCTTTATAAAAACTGCTAATTTAATTTATACATATAAAAGACGAATGAATGAGTAGTTTGATTGCATTCATTTAATTTTATTTCAGCCAAAGACAACTTTAACTTTCACATGGTTTCTATTTGCTATCAACACTTAACAGATGCAAAGATGATTAGAACCACCTTTTTACGTTTTTCAGATTATATGTAAAAACCTAATCTCTCAAACCCGCCATATACTCAGAAACAGCTTCCATTTGTGCTGTGCTCATTTTCTTTGCCATATTGCGCATCATTTTACCGGTGTCGTTATTTCTTTCACCAGATTTAAAATACTGTAATTGCGTTAATGAGTATTTTGCATGCTGACCAGAAACCTTAGGGAATTTAGCTGTTGGATTACCTGACCCTGTTGGACCATGACAAGCAGAACAGGCTGCAACACCTGCTTCAACAATTCCACCACGATAGATAGATTCCCCTTCAGCAACGATGTCTTTATTCTTAGCTTGTCCAGGTTTTGCCTTAGAGTTCGCATAGTAAGCCGCTAGATGCATTACATCTTCATCAGACTTAATAGCCGCTGCCATTCCATTCATTACCGCATTCTTGCGCTTGCCATTACGATATTCAGTTAACTGCTTTATTAGGTAAGATTCACCTTGCCCAGCTAATTTAGGCCACTCTGGGTTGCTACTATTACCATCCGCACCATGACATGCTGCGCAACTTGCACTTAAGGCTTTACCTTTGTCAGCATCACCCATTTTTTTTGCTTCGCTCGCATTTGCGAAAGAAGTTAAACCAATTGTTGCAACGAGTGCGAACATAACTAATTTTTTCATCTAACATGCTCCTAAATACTTGTATACTTCGTGCCAATAATTGACTTGGCTTTTCAGCCGCGTTTTATATCACATCCCCAAGCAGACATCAAAGAGTGAGGTAATTTATGAGTGCTTTTTATCGACAAGCGAGTTTTTTGCAGAGTGCATCTACAATGGACACCCTACCTCCTGAATTAGGCTTCGAAGTAGCCTTCGCTGGGCGCTCTAATGCGGGTAAATCAAGCACATTAAATCGCCTATGTGAACAGAAAAGCTTAGCCCGAACCAGTAAGACTCCAGGTCGAACTCAGTTGATCAACTTTTTTAGTTTACCTGACGATAAGTTTCTAGTAGATCTACCAGGTTATGGGTTTGCAAAGGTTCCCGATAAAGTAAAAAGGGAATGGCAACAGTTTATCGAATCCTATTTAACTAATCGTACCCCATTATCTGGTTTAGTTATTGTAATGGATATCCGTAGACCAATGTTGGAATACGACCTAAACATGCTGACATGGACCAATACACGTGATTTACCAGTACATATCGTATTAAATAAATCAGATAAACTGAAGAACGGTCAAGCAAAGACAATGTTGCTAAAAACACAAAAAGAATTAAAAGAAATTAATCCTCTTTACACTGCACAGATGTATTCAGCATTAAAGGGCGTTGGTGTAAGGGAATTAGAGAAACAACTCAATAGTTGGCTAGAATTCGTAAAACCAGAAAAGAATATAAAGTAATAAACATAGATTACTTTTAACCAATAATAAAACATACAATTTATTAAATACAATAATGACCCCCCCACACACCTTTTAACCGCTTCTTATAATCAATACAATTATCGTTAAAGCTAATTGAGGAAGTAAATAATAAAAACACTCAGACATAAAAAAACCCCGTACAGTAGGGGGCTACTGTCGGGGTTAAAAGAACAGGTCTGGATTGGGGACACCAAACCTGTGTCCGCAAAGAAAATAAAAACACCGGGCTTAAGTGTTATAAGTTTTATTCTCTATGCTTGCGGATAAGTACAGAATGAAGATGGGGGTCTTCATCACTGTATGAGTCTATAAGACTACATATAATATTGTCTTGCATCAAACTATAGACAAAGCCTACAAATACAAGGATAGCTGGCAAAACATTACTCTGCAAGCCTTACTCACTATTTATTCTAACCTTAGATAGAAATCGAACTCAGTTTCCACCTGTAAAATCCCAACCACCCGTCTGTACTTCTTTATCTGATTGTCTTGGATTTTGAATAGTTACTTTCTTAATATCATTATATTTCACTTCACTTACACGACCAATTTCAGCAATACCATTTTTCGTTAATCCATTACGAACAAATTCCATTCTAACTTTAGAACCCAAACGTAAATTAGCAATCATACTCTTTAAGTTAGAGCTATTAGAAACTGTAGCACCGTTAATTCTTGTAATAACATCACCTTCTTTTATGCCTGCCAAATCAGCAGGAGAGCTATTAACAACACCTGAAATCAACGCACCTTGACCATCGGGTAAATTAAATGCCTTTACTAGAGCAGGTCGTATATCTTGTATCTCGATACCTAACTGCCCTCTTTCTACCTTACCGTTTAATACTAATTGCTCAGTGATATTCACGATCATATCGGCAGGAATAGCAAAACCAATCCCAACATTCCCACCTGAACGTCCACCTAAAATTGCTGTATTGATTCCAATCAATTCACCACGAAGATTAACTAAAGCACCACCTGAGTTACCAGG
>JBALXO010000005.1:15295-44578 GCA_036960615.1 Cocleimonas sp.
TGATTCCAATCAATTCACCACGAAGATTAACTAAAGCACCACCTGAGTTACCAGGGTTAATTGGTGCATCTGTTTGAATAAAATCTTCGTATTGCTCTATTCCTAGACCCGTTCTTCGTAAAGCACTTACTATCCCTGATGTTACTGATTGGCCTAAACCATAAGGATTACCAATAGCAACAACAAAATCCCCAACGCGAGTTTTTGAATTCTTAGCAATTACCATAGAAGTTAGGCGATCTGGTTGAATACGAATAACAGCGACATCAGCCTTAAGATCTTTGCCTATTAATTCAGCATAATATTGACGCTGATCTTTTAGGGTAACAACAATTTTTCCTGCCAACTCAATAACATGAGCATTTGTGACAATGTAACCATTCTGTGCATCAACTACAATACCAGAACCTGTTCCAACAGCTTTACCTTGTTGACTAGGAACATTTTTGCCAAAAAAGTGACGATATACAGGATCATTTACAGGGGTAGAATTACCACCACCTTGCTGTGTAGAAATATTTACCACCGCAGGGGTTATTCTCTCTAGCATATCTGCTAATGAAGGTAATGGCTGACCATCAATAGCTGCAGGTAAATTAGCAACTGCTGCATTGCTTACAAAAAGAGAGAAAAATAAGGCTATTAAAATATTAGCGGGGCGTAAAAAAATCATATAAAACCTGTAACTATTTATGTTTTGACGAATACCTGAGGGAAGTTTTTTGCGTCACATGATTGGTTATAAGCTCATCGAGGCTCCCAGTCAAATTTCTTCTGCATATCTTCATAGAAGGCCCTGTCATCATCAGTTTTAATTGGAGGAGTAACAATTTGTAAAACTACAAATTGATCACCATTTACAGCCCCTGGTAAACCTCTTCCTTTGAGTCGCATTTTCTTCCCTGAAGCTGAATTTTCAGGAACCTTCAACTTTAATTGACCGCCTAAAGTCTGAATAGTTGCAGTTGTGCCTAGAGCAGCTTCCCAAGGGGCTATAGGTAAATTAATGTAAATATCCTTTCCTTCGAGCTTAAATAAAGGATGCTTTCTATGTTTAATTTGTAGGTGAATATCACCACCAGTAGAACCTTTACCAGACAAGCGAATCTTCTTACCGTCTTCAATGCCTTTAGGAATTTTAACCTCTATATTCGAACCATCATCCAATGTGATGCGTTTACTACCACCTAAATAGACCTCTTCTAAGTCCACATAGCTATGCATAATTTCTGCAGGAGGCTTAGCCTGGCGCTGATTAAAACCTTGCTGTTGGGCACCACCAAACATTGACTCGAAGAAATCACTAAAGCCATCACCACCCGAGGCTCCACCATGACCACCTTGTCCAAACTGATTAACATCGAAGCCACCGTTCCATCCAGGTGGAGGATTGAAACTTTGTCCACTTTTCCAATTGGCGCCTAGGTCATCATATTGTGAGCGACTCTCTTCATTGCCCAACACTTCGTAGGCCTCGTTGACTTCTTTGAAACGCTCCTCAGCATTCTTCTCTTTACTTACATCAGGATGATATTTGCGCGCAAGTTTGCGGTAACTCTTCTTGAGTTCAGCTTGGCTGATATCACGATCAACACCTAATATTTTGTAATAGTCTTTATATTCCATGACGATATATCGTTTATGATCCCAGGTTAAGGTAAGTGGTTTTAAAATACATTTACCTAAATTTTAATTGCTTATATGATGGTATCCCCTTTAAAAATATCAAGCCTAAGACTAGGAATAGCATGAAATCATATAAAATATTTATTGGCCTTGCAGCTTTATTGGGGCTGACTGCGGTTGTGATTGGAGCCTTAAGCGCACATGCGATAGAACGAGGCTTATCTGAAGAAGCTTTGCAGCGACTTGACACTGGACTTAAATACCAGTTTTATCATATTGCTGCACTATTAAGCGTCGGGATATTAGCTTCATTACATCGTAATTCTGACTCGATAATACTTAAGATATCAGGTATTGCTTTTCTTTTGGGTATTCTTCTATTTTCTGGCAGTCTTTATGCCTATGCTATTACTAGCAACGAATTATTTGGTAAAATCACACCTTTCGGTGGTTTTTCTTTAATTTTTGGCTGGTTATTTTTGTTCTTTTTCTCTGTTAAAAGATAACTTTAATTCATCATTTAGAAATAAGGAATAGACATTGACTACTAATAACCACGAAAACAAAGATACAAAAACCTCATATAACATCCCTAAGGATTCGGAACAGAGGCGTTCGGCTAAACCCATTGTTTGTTACGAAGTTGATTCCTTACCTACGTACAACAAAGAAATTTACCAGCATGCAAAAGAGAGTATGCAAAAAATATCAGAGACCACGATACCACCAAGAGATGGAGCTACATTTAACGTACCTGCGGGTCATTTTTTTCGTATTATCAGCGTCGATGGCCCACAAGTAGGCGACTTAAACCTGTGGAATGCCAAGGACCTATCTGAGCGATTTTATAGTGGGAAGACACGCCAATTGCATACTAGTCATGTTACGACAGGGGATAGACTCTGGAGCAGTCATCCTAATCTACGTCCTATGGCAACCATAACGGAGAATACACTAGACTGGTACGGCTGGGATGAAGATGGCGCAGGCATACACGATGTTATCGGCACCCGCTGCGATCCATACACCAACTATTTACTCAAAGAAGTGGATTATAATAATTGCTGTCATTCCAATTTGATTCGCGCATTAGCAGATACCAAGTCAATCAGTTATGACGAAGCCGAACCAAATGTGCACGACGTACTGAATGTATTTATGTGTACAGGTTTCACCAAGGATACTCATCAGTATTTTATGAAAGCGAGCCCAGTTCGCCCTGGTGACTATATCGAATTTTTTGCTGAGATTGATCTTCTAGGCGCACTCTCTGCTTGCCCTGGCGGTGATTGTGGTAGTAGTCATTCGGATGACAAAACTGCTTGTTATCCGTTGCTCGTTGAAATTTATAAACCTGCTGAAGGGACTTTGAGGAATTGGGAATCACCAAAAAGGAATGGTTATGGTGGTAAACATCGAAATTAACGGTTTCGACTAGCGAGGTAGTCTTTAGATAATTCATCATGCTGTTTCGACTTTCTCCGAAATTTCCTTATGAAAATTTCTACTGTCTATTTGAGCCTTAAGAACTCTAAAGAATTATTGTACTTATTATTCATTTCATTCGTCTCATGATTTAATCACCACTGAGTTTCAATGTTGTATTTGCTACACAACTATTAAGTGTTTTAGAACACATCCCTACCTTTTGACTGTTATTATTTTTGGATACTTGGAGAATAATGAGTCCCTTTAAGTAACAAATATCTACTTAATTCCATCTTTGATAAGTATTTTTCACAGACATAAAAAAGCCCATCAAGCTAATGGGCTTTTTTATATCTGTTGGTAAATATAACTTAGTACCTAGGAATCGAAAATACTCATCCAGAATACCTTTAAACTTTACCACATAGTCGTTTAAAACTATTTTGGTACGTCTGTAGGTGCTGTTTCTTCTTTGGCTGGTGCAGTTAATCCTGTAGGAATATCAACAGGTGCTGGCATGCCGTTTACGGCTGGAGCAGTAACTGCTGTTGGGATGATAGATTCTCCAATTGCTCCGTCAGGATGGGCAACTAACCAAGCTAACATCAATGAGTTTGAAAAAAATACGACAGCCAAACCAGTAGTTAGTTTTGTTAGAAAGTTACCTGAACCTTTTGAACCAAAAACTGTTCCTGATGCACCACCACCAAATGCAGCACCTGCATCAGCGCCTTTACCGTGTTGAATTAACACAAGACCGATAATGCCTAGCGCTACTAAAATTTGAATGATTAATAAAATGTTATATAACATGAAAAGCCTTTAACCTTAATTTTTAAACTAAGCTCAAATTATAATTGAGCTTAAATTATTCCGTTGTTGTAAATTTTTTTTAAGCGATGTTTAAATAATGCTACTTGCCCGCTCGACAAATAGCCAAAAAATCTTCTGCTTTTAATGCAGCACCGCCGATTAAACCACCATCGATATCAGGCATTGCAAATAATTCATCTGCATTACTACCGTTTACGCTACCACCGTATAAAATTTGAACTTTCTCAGCAACAACTGCATTTAAACTAGCAATTTTGCCTCGAATAAATGCGTGTACATCTTGAGCTTGTTGCGGTGATGCTGTCATCCCCGTACCAATTGCCCAAACTGGTTCGTAAGCAATAACAGCGTTAGCCAGTGCTTCAACACCTTCTAGATCAATCACTGCATCTAGTTGGCGCGCAACAACGGTTTCTGTAATTCCTTCTTCACGTTCTTCAAGCAATTCACCAACGCACAAAATAGGCTTAATGCCATGTTTGCGTGCTGCTGCAAATTTATTTGCTGAATCAGCATCTTTCTCACCGAAAATAGTACGTCTTTCTGAATGTCCTACAATTGCATATTCACAAGAAAAATCATTCAACATTAGGCCTGAAATCTCACCAGTAAAAGCACCAGAATCATGTTCTGAAATACTCTCTGAACCGAATCCAATCGTAGTTCCTGTCAAAAGACCTTCTACATGCGGGATGTATATATAAGGAGCACATACCACAACTTCAGTGTTAGCTGTAACACTGCCATCAGACATTCCTGCCAAGATACTTTTTAATAACTCAGCAATACTCGCTTTAGAGCCATTTAATTTCCAGTTTCCTGCCACTAGAGTGTTACGCATATGCTTCTCCAGACTATCTTTTTTCGAATCGCGGAAGATTAACCCTAGCACATCAATAAATCAAATGATTTGTGGCTTAGCTAGCGACTTTCTCAACAACATCTGCGATTAGTTGAGCATGTTTTTTAGTTTCTGACTCTTCTTCAGCTTCAACCATCACTCGAATCAGTGGTTCTGTTCCCGATGCTCTTAACAGAACTCGTCCAGTATCGCCCATTTCGATCTCTGCAGTTTTAACCGCCGCTTGTATTTCTTTACTGTTAACGAGATCAATTTTATCTTTAATTCTCACATTGATCATGGTTTGAGGATATTTAGACATAACCTGTTTAAGATCATGCAAGGACTTGCCGCTAGCAATAACGGCATACAACACCTGTAAAGCTGCAATCGTGCCATCACCTGTTGCAATGCGGTCACGCACGATGATATGCCCTGAAGACTCGCCACCGAGCAAACTGCCCGATTTCTTCATCAATTCCATTACATAACGATCACCAACGTCAGCACGATGAAATTTCAACCCCATCGAGATAATCGCTTTTTCCAAACCGAGGTTACTCATTAAAGTACCTACTACATCATTTTTAAGGCCTTCTTCTTTCAGACGATGAGCAGTAATTATAGCTAATACTTCATCACCATTAATAATTTCGCCTTTGTGATCGACCATCATTAAGCGATCACCGTCACCGTCTAAAGCAATTCCGAGGTCCGCTCGATATTCTTTAACGCTTCTTTGCAATAAAGCTAATGAAGTAGCACCACAATTTTCATTAATATTAAAGCCATCAGGCTTGGCGGCAATTTCGACAACATCCGCCCCTAACTCAGAAAACACATGTGGGCTTACATGGTAAGTCGCGCCGTTTGCACAATCAACGACTATTCTCAAGCCATCCAAAGTTACATTAGAAGGAATCGCACGCTTACAAAATTCTATATATCGACCGCCAGCATCGTCCACTCGCTCAACTTTTCCTAACTTAGCAGAGCTAACTGTTTGAATATCACGATCCAAATAGTCTTCGATCATTAATTCTGTCTCATCCGAAAGTTTCATACCTTCACTAGAGAAAAATTTAACACCGTTGTCTTGATAAGGATTATGTGAGGCACTAATAACAACGCCAGCAGATGCTCTAAAAGTAGTCGTGAGGTAAGCGACAGCAGGAGTTGGCATTGGACCCAACAAACGAATGTTTACACCAGCTGCCACTAGACCTGCTTGAAGTGCAGATTCAAGCATATAGCCAGAGATACGCGTATCTTTGCCAATTACAACTAACGGAGTACCTTTTGCTGCTAGTACTTTACCTGCCGCCCAACCCAGCTTAAGAACAAAGTCGGGTGTCATTGGCGCTTTGCCAATCTCTCCACGAATACCGTCTGTACCAAAATATTTTCTTGTCATAGTGTCTTTAGTTTCTATTGTGATTCATTGTTTGAATTAACTATAATTAGCCATTTATTTATTATGGGTACCATTATTTATAATTATAACAGCGTTCATTCTCTAAGCGACTAAAAAGCGACAAAGACGCGCTAATAGTTTCCAAGCAAATCAACTAAACAACTTGAATATAACCAAAAAGGTGAGAGGTGTCTTTTTAAACATAAAAAAGGACGCTAAAAAGCGTCCTTCTAAACTGATTTCTAATAATGCTTAAGCAGGATCTACCACAGCATCAGATTTATCATCTTTAGACTTTTTGGTTTTAGCTGAAACCTCTTCAGGCTCAGCAGTAGAACCACCGTCATCACCACTTAAAGGAGCATCATCATCAGTCCAACCTTCTGGCGGAGGCGGAACATCACCTTTCATAATCGCAGCAATTTGTGTCGCATCAATCGTTTCGTACTTGATTAATGCCTCAGCCATAGCATGCAACTTATCTTCATTTTCTTTCAAAATAGTTTCAGCACGCACGTAATTTGTATCAATAATACGACGAACTTCATCATCAATTTCATGCGCAGTATCATCAGAAACTGCTTTAGCTTGAGCTCCTGCCGCACCTAAGTAAGATTCGGTTTCTTCATCAATGTAAGCCAATGGACCCAATTTTTCCGAAAGGCCCCACTTAGTTACCATGTTACGAGCAATTGAAGTCGCACGTTCAATATCATTTGATGCGCCTGTTGTTACGCCTTCTTTACCAAGAATCATTTCCTCAGCAATTCGACCACCAAACAATGTAGAAATCTGACTTTCTAGGTTTAACTTACTAGCACTGTACTTGTCTTCTTCTGGCAAGAACATGGTTACGCCTAAAGCACGACCGCGAGGGATAATAGTCACTTTATAAACAGGATCATGATCGGGCACTACTAAACCAACAATCGCATGACCTGCTTCGTGAAAAGCTGTATTCGATTTTTCTTTTTCGTTCATTACCATTGATTTGCGCTCTGCGCCCATCATGATTTTATCTTTGGCTCTGTCAAACTCTTCCATCTGCACAACACGCTTGTCACCACGAGCAGCAAATAATGCAGCCTCGTTAACAAGGTTAGCTAAATCAGCACCAGAAAACCCTGGTGTACCACGAGCCAATATTGCTGGTTTAACATCATCACCTAACGGTACTTTACGCATGTGAACTTTCAAAATTTGCTCACGACCACGGACGTCTGGTAGTGGCACAACCACTTGACGATCAAAACGGCCAGGTCTTAATAATGCCGGGTCCAATACGTCAGGACGGTTAGTAGCCGCAACTACGATAACGCCTTCCGTTCCTTCGAAGCCATCCATTTCAACAAGAAGTTGGTTCAATGTTTGCTCACGTTCATCGTTTCCGCCACCCATACCAGAGCCACGTTTACGACCTACCGCATCGATCTCATCAATAAAGATGATACAAGGCGCTTGTTTCTTTGCCTGTTCGAACATATCACGTACACGTGACGCACCAACACCAACAAACATTTCAACAAAGTCTGAACCTGAAATACTAAAGAAAGGTACTTTCGCCTCACCCGCGATTGCTTTTGCGAGTAAAGTTTTTCCTGTACCAGGTGAACCAGCTAGTAAAACACCACGTGGAATTTTACCACCTAGTTTTTGGAATTTACTTGGATCACGAAGGAATTCCACCATCTCAAATACTTCATCTTTGGCTTCTTCACAGCCTGCAACATCCGCAAATGTTATTTTGATTTGGTCTTCTGTCATCATACGCGCTTTACTTTTACCGAATGACATTGGGCCGCCTTTACCGCCGCCGCCTTGCATTTGGCGCATGATATAAATCCATAAACCGATGATTAATAGGAATGGGATTGTATTAACTAAAATATCAACAAAAACCGAACGGCCTTCAGGCTCTTTAACATCAATTTTTGCACCACTAATAATAAGCTGGTCAATTAATTTAGGATCATTATATGGCGCATAAGTTTGAAACTTACCATTACTGCCTTGGCCGACAATATTCTGTCCACTTATTTGAACCTCACTAACTCCTTTATTTTCAACATTCTTTATAAATTCAGAATAAGAGAGATTGTTCGATGTCGCTGTTGGTACATTAAACTTACTAAATACGGCAACAAGCACAACGGCTATGACAACCCACATTAATATATTTTTATTTAAATCGTTCAAAAAAGTATCCTCTACTTAAATTGCCTTGTTTACTTATTACCAAAGTCGGTAACACTTACAAAGTATAGATTAATATTACACCAATAGATTATCGTGTCACATTAACCTTTAAATGTTTAACCTTTAAAGTTTTGTCCTACTACATACACTTCTCGACTTCTTGGTCTTGAAGCTTTGGGCTTACGAACCTTGACCTTGCCAAAATGTGACCTCACATCTTTTAGAAAAGCCTCTGAACCATCACCCTGAAAAACCTTTGCGACAAATGATCCACCTGGCTTTAAAATCTGACAAGCCATTTCCAATGAAAGTTCACACAAATAAATGGATCGCGGCTGATCTGTCGCCTCTACTCCTGTCATATTTGGGGCCATATCTGAAATTACAACATCTGCGCGGTAATTAGTTGCAGAAGGATCTACATTATCTTTATTTAATACGCCTAAAATTTCATTTAAGACGCTTTCTTCCGTAAAGTCACCTTTTACAAATTCAACAAATGGTAATGGATCAATCGACAGAATGTCACTAGCTACAACCCTGCCATTATTCCCCACCAGCTCCACAGCATACTGACTCCAACCTCCTGGAGCAGCACCTAAATCGACCACCTGCATATTTGGGCGGATCAAGTTATCTTTTTGTTGAATTTCTTGAAGTTTATAAATTGCGCGTGAGCGGTAACCTTCTTTTTGGGAGCGTTTAACGTATTCATCGTCAAAATGCTCTTTTAACCAATCTCCACTGGTTTTACTTCTCGCCATTCTTCACGGTACTCTTTACAATTGCGGTTATGAAAATATTAGATAAAACAAACATAAAACAGCTTAAAGCATTAGCCCATAAACTCAAGCCTATTGTTACGGTAGGTCAGCATGGAATGAAAGATTCTATCAATGATGAGATAACCATTGCGCTTGATTTTCACCAGCTAGTAAAAATTAAAATAAACTTGGGCGACAGAGATGAAAGAGACACTTTAGTTGCTCAACTAAGTAAAAAACACAAAGCTGAACTAGTGCAACGCATTGGAAATGTTGCGGTGCTATATAAACGTAATTTTGATAAAGAAAACCTTCTTAAAAAGGCTTAAAGAAGCTATTAAAAAGTTATTTATGCCTTTTAACTAAAAAAGAAGACACCCCCTACCTTTTTGGCTGTTTTCATATTTTTATTAAAGCTTACTATGCTCACGATCACAAAATGGGCCATTTTTGGTATGCTTGCAACCACATAGCCCGTATCTCTTTTGCTCATCGACTGTAAACTTCACAGGCTCAAAATTAGTGTCTTTATGAGATCCATCGCAAAATGGTTGGTTTTCTGAACGCCCGCAAGAACACCAATAATAATTCTTATCCGTCTCTAGCTCGACAACATAAGGACCTTTTTTAGCAATTACAGGATTTGATCGATGCGGCATAAGAATCTCCTTACAAAAAAGCTAACTATACCAAACAATTACTTTAAGGTAATTTAGAAAAATAAGCGATTTTTTCATGCAAAATACCCTCTTCACTTACCTTAATCAGAGCACATCCTTGTAAATCTGTTCCTACGGCATGCCACCAGCACCAAACTATTGCTGATTTTTCATGCTCATCAATAACTTTATCGCTGTAGCTGAGAAATGGGTTCGCATTTTCTTTGCCTCCCATTTCTACTGCTGCTTGTTTGAAGTCGTTCACAAACGATACGAACTCTGTCCTTAATATCGTGCCTGTATCCGGATCATCGTAACTAAAATCATTCGTTGTAACGCTCAGACTTAACTCGCCATCGCCTATTTCCCAGCCCTTTAGATAGGTTTCAATGATTCTCGATAGTTGTAAATTCTTCATTTTTATAATCACAGAAATAGTTTGTAAAAAGTCTTACTCAGAAAAAGTGGGGAATATCTTCTATACTAATTTATTGACACCCCCCACCTTTTTAGTGGTTTTCCTTTATGATGGTGTAGGCATATCTGAGGCATCAATACCTGGAACAACAGTAACACCCGATAGTTGCTTCCAATTAACAGGATAAGCTGCATAAAATATTACGCATTTGTCATCACATTCGTACTTTACGAAGTTATCTTTAGGTACATACATCATGTCACCTGGATTCAATTCGTAATCGACTTCTTCGACTACCAATCTAAAAGTACCTTGAAGACAATAAATTAACTCATCACACGTTAAATCCCAAGGTACTGAAATTTTATTTAATGCATTAATACCACCACACATGCTCGTGCTGTTATCTACATTTACAAAAGGCTTAATAAACGTGCCTTCTTCTGGCAAACCGTCTATTCGATCTTGAATGTCCGCTATGCGGAATACGCTAGGTGCTGTCATTTTGTGTCCTCAGTTAGTGTTTTAGTCGTTATTTAAACTTTGTTTCCATCGTATTTGATATGAACAGTAATAGAGAATATTAAGCTAGCAATTCTGCAATTGAATCATCGAGAAACTGTTCAAACTTTGGTTCATTACCAGGAGATGCTACGCAGTGCCCCCAAGGCGAACTAAAAACTCTTAATTCACCGTCTTTAATATGTTCGACCTCTATTACGTTATCTTCTACTCGAAAGTAAAGATCCTCATCACAAACGATTACAATTGTTTTGGCTTGTATCGCATTGAGAGCCGATTTGAAGTCTCCGTTATAGGCTTTCTGTTTACTGATATCGCTATTTTGCCAAGTCCATATTTTGCAAAGTAGATCATTAGCATCCCAATCTAGATGATCTTCTTCCCAATCTTGTAGTAATTCTTCAGCGCTATCAAAGCCCTTAAGTTTGTACATTTGATCACGATAAAAAGTTTGCGAAAAAGCCCAACCTGCATAAATTCGACCAAATGCTTTCAAGCCTTTTATTGGAGGTTCTTTATAATCACCATCGGCATAAACCGCATCTGCCTGTAAAGCAGCCTTAACACCTTCAAGAAACACAATATTATGTTCAGATGTTTTGGCAGAGGCACAAAATGGAAGTATCGCTTTTACCATAGAGGGGTATTGCGCCGCCCATTGATATGCCTGACAACCCGCCATTGACCAACCTGTTACCAAAGCTATTTCTTCAACACCTAGCTGTTCAGTTAGCAATTGATGTTGCGCTTTTATATTGTCAAACAGGGTTATATTCGGAAATAAAGAACCATTGAAAAGTGGGGAGGTGTCTTTTTTTGGGGTGTTACTTGGAGAAGATGAGATACCGTTACCAAACAGATTAACCGAAACGATAAAGTGTTTATCAGGATCAATCGCACGCCCTAAGCCAAAAAAACCTTCATTGCGCATATGACTACCCGTATAAAAAGTAGGTAATACCACAACATTGTTCTTGGCTTCGTTTAAAGCACCATAAGTTTTATAGGCTAGTTGAGCATTGGGTAAGCTTTGACCTGACTGCAGATCAAAGTTACCCAAGTCATAGATTTGATAATCGTTATTCATCAGCAAAGGGATTAGTAAAGTCTTAAATATTCTTTTACTTCCCAATCAGTGACGGCTTGGTGATAACGCTCCCACTCATCGACCTTATACTCCAAGTAAGACTTCATCATCACAGGTCCTAGTACCTTTTTCGCCAACTTATCATTACGTAACGCTTCAGTAGCAATCATTAAATTACGTGGTAAACGTCGAATACCCGCTTCTTTAAATTCCTCATCCGTCATTGAATAAAGATCACGATCTGTTGCTGGACCGGGATCCATCTTATTCGCTATACCTTCCATGACAGCCGATAAAGTGAATGCCAGAGCAAGATAAACATTCATTGTCATATCAGCTGCTCTGTTTTCGATACAGTAACGACTTTGTGGCAAACGGAATTGAGCTGAACGGTTGTTGAAACCATAAGTGATATTGGTTGGTGCCCAAGTCACTGTTCCACCTTCGAAACCGCCCACTCTTGGCACAAGACCGTTATAAGAATTGACCGTTGGGCAAGCAATAGCAGTAATTGCTTCTGCGTGAGCCATTAGACCGCCTACTGCATAACGTGATTCATCACTCCAGCCATCTTTATCATTACCGAATAGGTTTTTATCACCACCTACTTCTGTTAAAGAGAGGTTAATATGCGCACCTGAACGCCAATCGCCAACCGTTGGCTTTGGCATAAAGGTAATAAACATACCGTGTTTTTTAGCTACTTCTTTAAGAAGAAGTCTCAAGAATACTAAGCGATCTGACATTTCAACAAGATTGGTGTAATGGAAATCAAGCTCGAATTGTGAGTAAGCACCCTCACAAACCACATCGTGCATATTCCAACCCATATCCTCAAGTATATCGATCATATCCTTAAGGAAAGGCATCGAGTCTATTGAATACTCGGCATCATAACCAAATGCTTGACGACGCGGACGTATACCATTTGCAGGATCGTTATCAATCGCTTTTACAGGCTGCCCGGCATCATCAAACCGCAAGGCAATAAATTCAGGCTCAATGCCACAGTGACCTTCATAACCAGCTTCTGCTGCATCTCTAATCGCGCGCTTAAGTGCTTGACGAGGACAGACATTGTACGGCTTATCTTCCCAATATATATCCGCAAACATTATTGCAGTAGTGGTATCCCAAGGACAAATGTAGATTGCATCTATATCAGGTACGATCACTTGATCCGAATCCGCAGGCGAAAGCTCTGGCACAAATGAAATTGAGTGAATAGCAAACTGTGGACCTTTACCCATACAAAGTGGCTCGAAGTCACTCATCGGTACAGGTTTAGTTTTAGGAATGCCAAACAAGTCTATCCAACAAGAAAGAATATATTTCACTCCTGCATCTTCTAACTTCTTCTTTTCTTCTTTAATTCTGGCTGCAGTTGGTAAAGCATCTGCAAAGTTTTCATAATAAGTATTACTCATCTCTCATTTCCTTTTGTTCAATTTCTAACTATTATTTTGTCTCTTTAATAAGAATTGATTTTTAAACATCTCAATTCCAGTCATTACTTCTATTTGATCAATATCGTTACTTTCGAAACACTGGGTTTCGAGAAAGTCTTGGAATGCTTCACTTGTTTCACAGACAACTTCTATAAGTAGATCGTAACGTCCCGACACCCAAATCACATAAACCACTTCAGAAAATGACGATAAACGATCTGCTACTTGTCTTGGTGTGGCGGGAGATTTAACTTTAATACCAATCATGGCATCAGCTTTGTATCGAACCACCATAGGGTCGGCAAGAGCGACTATTTTTAGCAAGCCACTTTGCTTCATTGATTGAACACGATTTCTTATCGTTCCTTCAGACACATCAAGCAAACCTGCCACGTCTTTATATGGCATACGACCATCTTCTTGTAGCAATTTAATAATTGATTGATTGAGGTCATCATTAGGAGAAGCGATACCACGTGCCTTAGATGATTGGTTGGCTGAGGACTCTTTGGTATCTGAAATTGAAACTGTGTTGCTTGACATTAATGACTATCTCTATGTATTTAAGATCGCCATTCTCTATGAATTAACTATTTTTTTCAATTAAAACTAATGAAATCGTAAAATATAGTCTACTATTCTGCTTATAACGTAATATATAACCTATATTAATATAGATTAAACATAGGCAAAAAGGTGGGGGGTGTCCTTTTAAACCCCTCAAATAGCAACACATTAATAAATTAGAAGCATATGAACAAAGTAATCAACTCCTCTTTGTTGGAAGGTTTCAACAAAGATACACAGCCATTAAGAGGCCTGCCGGGTTCTGCATATACCAGCGAAGAATTTCGAAAACTAGAAAACTTGCAAATATTTTCCAAGAAATGGGTATTTGTGGGTTTTGCACATCAGATCCCTAAGACAGGGGATGCTTCACCGATAACAGTTGCAGACCAACCCATATTACTTATCCGTAATAAAAAGAATGAAGTCAATGCATTTCACAATGTATGCAGGCATCGTAACTTACAGTTGGTCGACAAACCTTCAAATTGCGGTCGCATGATTCGCTGCCCATACCATAGTTGGACTTATGACCTTGAAGGCCAACTTAGAGGCACACCCTATTTTGGCGGAGACGCTACTGCTCCAGTTGAAGGATTCGACATGCAAGACAATAATTTACTAACGGTGAATTGTGAAGTTTGGCATGATTGGATATTTGTAAATCTCGATAAGAACCCAGAACCCTTTGATGATTTTCTCACGCCTATTAAAACAGTCTTGTCTGATACTGACATTAGCCAATACAAACCCATTGCAATATTAGAGTTTGGCGAAGTTGCTTGTAATTGGAAATTGCTAATGGAAAACTTCATCGAGCCCTACCACGTGCAATTTGTGCATAACGATACGACTGCTCAACCTCTTCAAGATCACTATCCGGTGATTGAAGAAACATGTTTAGGTAGTGCAGTAGATTTAAGTGAAGAACAAGTAGCCAATGCTGATGAAGGAACATTAGGGGTAACTTCACGATATCTCACCCTATTCCCAAATTTCGTTATGGGAACTTATCAACCTGATAAATTAGGGATCCACCTCAATATTCCCGTAAATGCAGAAACAACCATTCAATATCGGGTTATTTACGCACACCAAGACTCAAGTTATAGTCCTGAAGAAATAGATCAACTTAAAACCTTGTGGCATAGCGTTCACTTAGAAGATCATGAGATGACCGAGCGATTGCAAAAAGGCAGACACTCTAAAATCGCTGAACAAGGAGGATTATTATCGCCTCATTGGGAAACCAGCGTTAGAAAATTTCAAGAGTTGATTGCAAAATCAATCAGCCCTGCTCTAAAAGACTGAACTAAGTACAGTTAAGCTATAAAGTATTATTTAAAGTTACTATTGGAAGGTATTAGAAAATGAGTAAACCAGATTTCAGACTCGATCACACCATGATAAGAGTATTCGACCAAGAAAAAACCATGGATTTTTATACACGTATTCTAGGCATGAAAATTCACCGCCAAACAGAATATCCTGATGGCCGTTTCACCAACACTTTTGTTGGCTATGTCGGCGAAGATGATGGCACCAATATTGAAATGACCTATAACTGGGATCAAGAAGAACCCTACGACATGGGCAATGCTTGGGGACACATAGCCCTTAAGGTTACAGATGTCTATGCCACAGCCGAATACTTAAAATCAGAAGGTGTTGAATTTGTACGCGAAGCTGGCCCAATGAATGCAGGCACAAGAGTTATTGCTTTCTTTAAAGATCCTAATGGTTATGTGATTGAGTTAAATTCACCAGTCAATGAATAAAGCCAATGACATCTAAAAGCCCACTACTTTTTAGTGCTTCCTACAAATAACAGACATAAAAAAACCAATCACAAGGACTGGCTTAATTAATAATGGCGCGCTGGGAGGGAATCGAACCCCCGACCCTCTGGTTCGTAGCCAGATACTCTATCCAACTGAGCTACCAGCGCTTTGAGGTGGCGTATATTGCTTATTTCGCCCTAACAAGTCAAGTGAATTGATCAATCTGTTTTCAATAAAAATCTAGACTATCTGTATATTTGGGTCTATATCTAATATAGACAATAAAAATAACTTTACCTAATAGACCAAGCAGGTGACATAACATGACTGATTTTCCAAATGCCCCAAGCGACTGGACGCCTTTTGATGCTGAATCCATAGCTAAGCAGCAACGTATAACTCTCAACTCGGATATATGGGATCTAGTAAATGCTTTACAGGGTTACTTTGGCTCACATGATAAAAACCAATTAAATAGACGCGAAATTACCGATGCTTTAGAAGAAAAATTTCATTCCAAAGGTGGCATGAAGTTTTTGTATAAATTGTTACCGAATGGACCGGTTTCTCAAGGCTGTTTGTTAGCGGGTATAGATATTCCTGCGGGCAATATTGATTTATCTTTTGGGAGTGTGGTTTAGTTTAAATCGTAGAGTTTTAAGTTCGTAGTTAAACTCAATGATTACACTAGTTTGACATAATGTAGCGGA
The DNA here is from genome assembly GCA_036960615.1 of Cocleimonas sp. Lineage (GTDB taxonomy): Bacteria > Pseudomonadota > Gammaproteobacteria > Thiotrichales > Thiotrichaceae > Cocleimonas. The sequence goes on from JBALXO010000005.1 coordinate 31,591, forward strand.
ATTAGCTCCTTGCGGTCGCTTGTCTGTGCTTCGGCTCGAACTCCTTTTGAGAACTTATCCTTCTCTGTCTATACCATATTCACAAAAAAGCCCTCTAGGGATAACTAGAGGGCTTTTTTGTGAATATGGCGGAGAAGGAGGGATTCGAACCCTCGATACGGGATAAACCGTATACTCCCTTAGCAGGGGAGCGCCTTCAGCCACTCGGCCACTTCTCCAATAAAGATATACTTTTTTCGAGGCGCAAGGATACCTCTGCATGACGCTGAGGTAAAGTCAGAATGTTCAAAAAATCAGGAAATTAGAAGAAAAACAGCTAAAAAGTGGAGGGGTGTCTTCTTATGCTTATTTATATGCGTTTTTCTGTGTGTTTATCCTTTCTCAACAAATAAAAACTAAATTTAAGTAATTTCCTATTGAAAATTGACCATAAAGCCTTAAATTAGCTTTAATAAAGATTAAAGACCTATTTAAGCTGGTTATTTTTAAATCAACTATTTTAGGCAGGTCATATTTTTATCCACTTTAAATTTAACTCATCAGGAGATTATTATGGCGCAAGCAAATGCACGTCACTTACTCGTTGCTACAGAAGAGCAATGTAACGACCTTAAAACACAAATTGAAAATGGTGCAGATTTTGCTGCTATTGCTCAACAACATTCAAGTTGTCCATCAAAAGCACAAGGTGGCGATTTAGGTTCTTTTGGTCCAGGCCAGATGGTTCCCGAGTTCGACAAAGTGGTTTTCAGTGCACCTATTAATACGGTTCAAGGACCTGTTAAGACTCAGTTCGGTTATCATTTATTAGAAGTGACAAGCCGAACTGACTAAGTTCTGCTCTTTTTAAAAAGAATGCAGAATAAAAAAAGGACTGATTAAATCAGTCCTTTTTCGTTTTACCACACTCATGATTCTTTAAATTGGGTTTCTATACGTATTAGTTCGGTTTCTCCAACCTGGCAACCACTTACGTTCATTCCTTCTTGGATCAGAATTTCTAACACGACGCTCTAATATCCTCATTGAAGCATCAGCAAACTCATTAAGAGCTTGTGGGCCTGATTGTGAAGGACGCATATTCTCTAGTACTTGCAATAAGCCCCAGTTTTGACCTTTATAGCCGCCGTTACGGCTTAAACCTTCGCCCTTGAAGTTTGTGTAGTCGACCAGTACATAACGTCCACCACGTGAATTTGCGACAGCATTTAAATTATTTGCTACCAAACGACGTAAATGTGGAGGAGTTGTCTTAACTAGTTTAGGCATCGCACGCATCGCACGATCCATAATGTATTTTGCTTGAAAGTGACGCGTATCATAAAGAAGCTGTGAGAACTGTTTCACTTCAGGCGTATTTTTAGCACGCATTAATTCTTCGCGAGTTCTCCATGGAGCTCCTTCAAATCGCGCTCTTTGTACCCATGCTGGTAACTGCACACCGTTTTGTTTTAGATAATCTAATAAACCAGGGAAAGTATTTCCGTATCTTTGTTTGCGATTAGCTGGATACCAAGTGAAATGACCAATACCCATTGATGCGAAATTTTCTCTTAAGTTCCAATGTGTTAGCTGATCGATACGACCACCTGTTTCATTCTTGAAAATCTTATTTCCAATACCATATAGCTCAGAAATATCTCCACCTGGCCCCTGAGGCTTTTGTACGACTGGACGTCTTACTTGCTGTTGAGATACTGTTTGACGGTAAGGAGCTGGTTTCGTTTGAGGTCTTGCTTGACGTTGAAACACAACTTGTTGGGCTTTTTGTTTTTGAGTTTCAACATAATAAGTTTTACTAGATGAAGTTGGCTGAGACACAACTTTCGCAGATTGCTGACTACAAGCAGTTAAACTCAATATCGCCAGAGTCATTAATGCACTAATAGAAGGAGATTTCATTCGATTACCATTTTTATTATTTTTTTTATTTTGGTACGGCTTTGTAGCTCTGTATAAATACCGTTTTATATTTAACTGTATAAGATTATATATTATCCAACTAGATTGACCAGAAAATGCCGACGAAGGGACTAAAACAAACCATTTAGTTTTATACAATTAATTTATGTACTATTTAAAATAGTCTTTCGCCCTCCAAAGTAACTAAGACCGTCGTATAAATGAGAAGCCCAGTCTTTTTAACTTTGTCATTCAAAATAAATACAATACAACTAGCCTATTAATAGGCCACAAAAACTATGATAATTTAAAACCTAATACTGAAATTAATCACAACAGACACCCCCTACCTTTTAGCTTGTTTTCATGCAAACAAGCTAAAAGGTAGGGGGTGTCTGTTGTGTAAGTAAAATTTCTATTTAAGCATTATTTAGCTGATCGACCATATTCATGCACCGAATCAACCAGTACAGTGACTTTATCAGGATCAATATGCTGATGAATTCCATGGCCTAAGTTAAAGATATGACCTGGGCCTTCGCCGAATCCATCAATCACTTTTTTAGCTTCGCTTTTAATCACTTCTGGTGATGCGTATAAAGTAGAAGGATCCAAATTACCTTGGAGCGCGACTTTGTCACCAACACGTTCACGCGCTTGCCCAATATCTTGAGTCCAATCCAAACCTAAAGCATCGCAACCCGTATCTGCCATCTTCTCTAACCAACGACCACCACCTTTGGTGAATAGAGTCACAGGCACTCTTCTACCGTCTGCTTCTCGGGTTAGACCAGAGACAATTTGTTGCATATAATTTAGTGAGAATTCTTGATATTTTTCATCAGACAAAACACCACCCCAAGTATCAAAGACCATTACAGCCTGAGCACCTGCAGCGATCTGCGCATTCAAATAAGAAGTAACACTTTGAGCTAATGTATCGAGCAAAAGATGCATCGCTTTAGGATCACTAAACATCATGCCTTTAACTTTACCAAAGTCTTTAGTCGTTCCACCTTCTACCATATACGTCGCGAGCGTCCAAGGGCTTCCAGAGAATCCAATTAAAGGCACTCGCCCATTGAGTTCTTTACGTATAGTACGCACGGCATTCATCACATAACGTAATTCATCTTCAGGATCAGGAACCGCAAGTTTCTGAACATCAGCTAAGGTTTTTAAAGGCCGCTCGAACTTCGGGCCTTCACCTTCAGCAAAGTACAAACCCAAGCCCATTGCATCAGGAATAGTTAAAATATCTGAAAACAAAATCGCTGCATCTAAGTCGTAACGTTCTAGTGGCTGCATAGTGACTTCACACGCCAAATCTGCGTTTTCACACAAATCCATAAAACCACCTGCTTTAGCTCTGACGGCACGATACTCAGGAAGATAACGACCTGCTTGCCGCATAATCCAGATAGGGGTAGTGTCTACAGGTTGTTTGAGTAATGCTCTTAAAAAGCGATCATTTTTTAATTCAGACATATCTTTAGCCATTGTTAACTTGGTAAATGGTAATTGGGTAAAAAATTGATTTATAACTAACTAATCACTTAGCTCATTTATGGAAAACTAGATTAGCGTTTAAGAGGGGGAATCCTAAAGGAAAAGCACTTTAGTGTAAATTAAAGGTGCAATTGGAAAGTAATAATATTTCAATAGCCTCTTCTTTAAGTAGAAGGGATTAATTAACTATTAAGAGCAGCTTTAATCATGCCGCTGATTTTACCCATGTCAGCACGACCTTGAGCCGCTGACTTGAGATGCGCCATAACCTTACCCATATCTTTCATGCTTTCTGCGCCTGTAGTAGCAATTGCTTCTGCGACTAAGTTTTGAATTTCTGCATCAGAAAGTGGTTCGGGAAGGTATGCTTGGATAAAACCGAGCTCAAGTTCTTCTTGAGCAACTAAATCATCGCGACCCGCAGCTGAAAACTGACTGATAGATTCACGACGTTGTTTAGCTAGCTTATCGATGATTGCAAGAATTGCAGTGTCATCAACTTCTTCACGCGTATCCACTTCTTGCTGTTTAACAACAGCCAAGATGTTACGTATTGTCATTAACAAGTCTTTCTCTTTGGCACGCATTGCCGCTTTCATATCTTCGGTAATACGTTGCTTGAGTTCAGACATAGTTAAATACTAAGTAAAGAGTTGTTTAATGTATGGAATGAAAATTATTCTTAAGCTCCAATAAAATATAGAAGCTTATTTAAGAAATAAGTTTTAGTACATACGAACGCGACGATTGATCTCACGCTTTAAATTTTTGATGTTGCGCTTAACTGCAGCCGCTTTTTCTCTCTTGCGAATTGAAGTTGGCTTTTCATAAAATTCACGAGCACGAACTTCAGCTACTACACCTGCTTTTTCACAAGTACGCTTGAAACGACGTAATGCAATTTCAAAAGGCTCGTTGTCTCTAATTTTTACACTTGGCATATTGTTGCTCTATTATTCTAAATTAATATAAGGTTTTAAACAGACGACGTATTATACGCTCTGTTAAGATAAAAGCAAAAGCGAAACATTCATTTTTTTGCATTTTTTAAACCATTTATCCAAACTGATTTATAAGAATAAGACTATCTATTCGTTTAAACATCCTTTTGTAATAAAAAACAGATAGCCCTAGAAGAAAAATTGTAGAATAATTAGGCACTTGTTATTTCAAGCTCATCTTGCGTAAGATGGAACCACAAACATAATAAAGACACTAAGTAGCCATGAATAAAATTATTAGTATTATTACTCTTACCTTACTTTTAAATGGATGCGCTATTTACAGGGCAGAAGTCCAACAAGGTAATGCATTAAGTAACGAGACAGTGTCACAGTTACAACGCGGCATGAGTAAAGCAGAAGTTGCTTCGTTATTGGGTAATCCATTGTTACAAGATAACTTCAGATCTGATCGTTGGGATTATATATTTTTTAACGGTACTGGCGGTCAGCAAAAAAATAAACAAAGTTTAGTCTTACTATTTAAAAATGATCAATTAGTTCAAGTGAAAAAATAAATCACCTCTTTAAATTTAATCTTCAGTAGCAACACTTCCACCTTTTTTTAAGGCCTTACCTTCCGCTGCTCTCTTTTTACGCACTTCTTTAGGATCTGCGATTAGAGGACGATAAATTTCGATTCGATCTTTTTCACGTATTGGATGATCTAATTTTATCAATTTACCGAATAAACCCACTTTGTTTTCATTCAAATCAATCTCGGGATATTGTTGTAAAATCCCCGATTGATTAATCACATCTTCAGCAGTTGCACTTTCATCGACTTCAAAAGCTAGCAACGTTTGTTCTTCTGGCAATGCGTAAACTATTTCAACTGTAATTTTTGCAGGGTTAGCTCCTTTCATAATCTCAGCTATAAACCTCTTTCGCTCGGTCTACAAAAGAATCCACCATTGCATTGGCAATCTGATTAAACACAGGACCTACAACCATACCCAGCAAACGATTTGAAAACTCATAATCGAGTTCTAGCGTTACCTTACAAGCATTTTCTTTTAATTCTTTAAAAGACCAGTATCCGACCAGTTCTTTGAATGGGCCTTCCACTAATTCCATATGAATTTTTTGCTTATCAAACGAGGTATTTTTAGTGGTAAAGGTTTTATTCACAGAACCTTTAGCGATAGTCACTGAAGCGACTACCACATCTTCTTCACGGGAGACTTCTTCTGAGCCGCCACACCAAGGTAAAAAGTCTTGATACGATGGAACATCATCAACTAATTTGTACATTTGTTCCGCACTAAAAGGAACCAAAGCGCTTTTATTAACTTGAGCCATAGGATTGTAAGAGATCTTTTGCGAGAGAATAATGAGAAAATAACAAGAATCATATTCTAGTTATTCATCATCACTCTTGTTAAAAGATCTCGTAATTAATAAGTTAAACATTATTCTAACAGCGATTATTTATTTTCGTCAGGTTATAATCAATCATCGTTGAAAACACGCAGATTTTTTAGGTAGAAAGCATGGCAAAGAAAAACAAAAAAAAGAAAGGTCATGGCGGCAAACAAATCGCGACTAACAAGGTTGCGCGTCATGATTATTTTATCGAAGATACCTATGAAGCAGGTATGGTTTTACATGGCTGGGAAGTTAAAAGCCTAAGAGACGGCCGTGCCCAATTAAAAGAAGGTTACGTTTTCATTAAAAATGGCGAAGCGTTTATTTCAGGCGCGCAAATTACACCATTATTATCTGCTTCAACACATGTCAGCCCGATTGCTACACGTATCCGAAAGTTACTTTTACACAATCATGAAATTGCAAAACTAAGAGCTGACGTTGATCGTAAAGGTTACTCTATTTTACCGCTGTCACTTTATTGGAAAAACAATCACGTGAAGCTTGAGATAGGTATTGGTAAAGGCAAAAAACAACACGACAAACGTGCAACATCTAAAGAACAAGACTGGAATCGTGATAAAGCGCGGATTCTTAAAGGACGTTAGGTTAGTTCGCTGATATCACTAGTTATTATCTTTAAATACAATTAAAAAGACACTCCCCACCTTTTTGCCTGTTTTTATTTTAACCTTTTAAACAGTCAGCCTACCTTTTAATTCCAAAGGTTTTTATCTAAGGGAGCTTCTAAGCCTTCCATATATTTCTTATGTGCATCAGCTTCTGTTGGACTCGCTGTTAAAACGTTTAATGGCGAACGACCATCATTTAATCTGTTAAATGCAATATTTCCAGCATCAGATTCATCACTGCCCTCCTCTCCCAACAGTAAGGTTTTTTGTCCACCTGTCATTGCCAGATAAACATCTGCCAATATTTCAGAGTCTAATAAAGCTCCGTGAAGCTCACGATGCAAGTTGCTTATGTAATAACGCTTACACAAAGCATCTAAAGAATTTCTTTGACCCGGGTGCATTTGGCGTGCAATCACCAAACTATCTTTAATTTCAGATATTGATGAAACATTGCGAACAGAAGAATCTGCCATTGATAATTCGTTATCTAAATAACCGACGTCAAATGGCGCGTTATGAATAATGAGTTCAGCACCATTTATATATTTAAGAAAATCTTCTGCAATATCAGCGAAACGAGGTTTGTCGGCTAGAAACTCTGTAGTGATTCCATGCACATTGAGTGCGCCTTCTTCACTGTCTCGATCGGGTTTAATATATTGATGATAATTATTACCTGTCAATTTACGATCGATCATTTCAACACAACCGATTTCGATAATTCTATTACCGTCGCGTATTTCTAAACCTGTAGTTTCCGTATCAAGAAAGACTTGTCTTAACATTTAATGAGTACCTCTATTCATTAGGTATTTCCTTGTTTTTCATCCATAGCACGATTGGCTAAATCATCCGCTCTTTCGTTACCTGCATGACCGCTATGACCTTTAATCCAATGCCACTCTATCTTGTGACGCTGAACTGCTTCATCTAGTCTCAGCCATAAATCTTTATTTTTCACTGGTTTTTTAGCGGCGTTTTTCCAATCGCGTTTCTTCCAACCTACCATCCATTCCAGGATACCTTTGCGCACATACTGTGAATCTGTCGTTAAATTTATATCACAGGGACGTTTTAATAGCTCTAAGGCTGAAATGGCGGCCATTAATTCCATACGATTATTGGTTGTTTCAGGATCATAGCCATAAATTTCTTTTTCTTGGTCAGCAAATTGAAGAACTGCTCCCCACCCCCCTGGACCAGGATTACCGCGACACCCACCATCAGTGAAAATAGTTATTTTTTGTTCAGACATTATTGTTTTTTCTGATTAAGAGTTTGAATTAAAGGTTTGAGTAATTGTCTCGACGGACTTTTTGTGCAGTACGATTTAAAGCGACTTTACCACCCTCTAACAAAGCAGGAGCTCGCCATACTTTTTTATTTGGACGCATCGCAATGACTTGTTTTTTCGCATGAACGATATACATACTGCCTAGCAACGGACCTACATACTCACCCCAATGTTCTAACCACTGCAGACTATTAAATATTTTTTGGTTATTTAGTGTGGGCCTAAAACCCATATAATTAACTTCTAGCACTTCAAAGCCCAGCAATGAAAACCAATCACGAACTCTTGCTACACTGCGCATTTTATAGGTATTTTGTCGCTTCTCTTGTTTCGTTTTTCTCAAGAAGCGTAAAGGCTTATTCAAATTAGACAAAGCATAAGGATTAAAGCCAATCAAAATACAATGCCCTTCAGGGACTAGAACCCTATCAATCTCTCGCAACACTTGATGAGGATTTTTCGACATTTCTAAGACATGACTAGCAACCACTAAATCAACATCATCAGTCGAAATTGGTAAGTGTTCATTAGAAGAAATAACGGCATGGTCGACGGGCTTATCTTTGGCATCACTTAATCCTAATAGATTATCAGGATTCGCTAATGAGAAACTTGCATTAATTCTGGAATGCTTCAATAAATCACATTCACCACTTAGCATTCCAATTTGGATCGCATAGTAACCAAAGATTTCGGACATAGTTTTAGCACACAATTCTTCTGTGTTTGCTAATGCAGATTGTCCTGAGAGGGTTTGATACCAGTTAGAACACTGCTTAATAACGTCTGACTTGTTTCCCATAAACTAAAGTATACCTTGAGATTTAGCCCATATCATACTATATTCACGACACGTTTTATGTCCAATACAAAATAATAATAATCATACAGCTACTACATAATAAATATTAAATTAAGTTTTTAAAATCCACTTATATACAGGGCTCTGGGGATATGATTAATACAACACCTTTTAAGGTGATACTTGCTGTTGCTACAACCATAGTACTAACCTTAGGTTTCACTGCATCTTCATTTGCGCAGACTAGTTCGGAGGCGTCTTTAGTTGATGCGGCTAGAGCGCTTGGCTTGACACCTAAAATAGTCGAGACACCAACAAGAACCCTGCCAAATAATGCTCAAACGAATATCAAAAGACAGGCTCCGCAACAGACACTACAAAAATTTGACCCTTATGCCGCTAAACGTCAGCAAATATTAAGACAAAATGCACAACGCAGAAAAGCACATCAACAACGTCTTGCTCATATACAGAAAAACCTTCAAAGACGACAACACCAACAAGCTCAAGCACAAGTAACCCGGCAGCAAAATGGACATCGTAATGTCTGGAATCGGGTCTATCAAGGATTTCAATTTAGAGATCACAGCAAAAGACCTGTAGTACAGAAATATGCGAATCAGTTTTCCAGAAGTCCTGTAAGAATTCAGCGTTTAGCTGATCGTTCTGCTGATTATTTATATATGGTGGTTAATGAATTAAACCGTCGTAGAATGCCAACCGAACTTGCATTGCTTCCTTTTGTTGAGAGTGCCTATCGTAATAATGCTTACTCTCACGCAGGTGCTGCAGGCATGTGGCAGTTTATCCCTGCAACAGGTCGCCATTATGGCCTAAAACAGACACGCAGCTATGATGCGCGCTTAGACTCATATCAAGCAACTCATGCGGCATTTGATTATTTACAAAAATTACATCGAGAATTTAAAGGTGATTGGTTTCTTGCTTTAGCCGCTTATAATGCTGGTGAATATCGCGTACAAAAAGAAATTAATAAAAATCGACGTCTTGGTAAACGCACTGATTATTGGAGCTTAGATCTTCCGAAAGAGACCCGACAGTACGTACCACGTTTACTAGCATATAAAGAAATTTTCAGGAATCCACGTGCTTATCGAGTTCATTTACGTGGTATCCCAAATAGCCCCGCATTAGCTAGAATTCATGTAAATAAAGCAGTCGATTTAAGAAAAGCAGCTGCACACGCTGGTGTTCCTTCTGATAAGTTGCTGGCAATGAATTCTGGGTTTTTGCATGGAATTACAACACCTCGCTTTTCAAATCAAATCACACTTCCAAGACGTCATGCAGGTGCCTTAAATAGAGCTATTCAACAACTTCCTCCGGCTGCCGACGTACACAACAAACGATCACGATATGCCAAATACAGCGGCAAGAAACGCAGATACGTTTATCACAAAGTGAGAAGTGGCGATAACCTTTACAGAATAGCGCGTAAACACGGCACTACGGTTAAGAAAATTAAACGCTTGAATAAGATGCGTGGCAATAGAATTTGGCCTGGTAAGCGTTTAAAAATAGCCAAAGGTAGATCTTCGCGAAAAAGTTATTCTTAGTAGTTGCTAAAGATTCAAACTAAAACCACCTTTATGGTGGTTTTTTTTATCCCTTCATTTTATTCTTAGCAATATATCCATTTAATTTTAGCTGACTAATAATTTTTTATGAAAGACCAAACACGCCAAAGACTACGTACCGAACGCGCCGAACTTTCTCTTGAATTGTTCACGAGCATGTCATCTACCATAGCCCAGAATGTAAGAGATTCAGAAGTATTCAAGAATGCAAAAAGAATTGGTTTTTATCATTCAGTTAGAGGCGAAGCGGATCCTGCATCATTGCAAACTTCAGATAAACATTTCTTCTTACCTGTATTGTCTAAAAACTTAAATGAAGGCTTAGTATTTATCGAGTTGAATACTGATACTGAGTTTGAAAATAATAAGTTTGCGATTCCTGAGCCCGTTTATGATGAAGCAAAAATTGTTGCAGCAAACACTCTGGATTTAGTCCTAGTACCATTATTAGGTTTCGATAAAAATGGAAATCGCTTAGGCATGGGTGGTGGATTTTATGATCGTTGTTTTGCTTTTAGAAAACAGCAAAATACTAAACCTTTATTAATGGGTTATGCCTATGATTTTCAAGAAGTAGATTCTCTGGAACCAGAATCTTGGGATGTTGGATTAGATATGATTGCGACTGAAAGTGGACTAATTAACCCAGATTCAGTCTAAAGCCTTTTTTTAGATAAGTAAAAAGACACTCCCTACCTTTTTATCAGTTTTCAGACATTGGGCTGAAGCTTGTCGGATTTCAACTATATACGCTGTCCCTTAGGATCTTTAAAAGGCTTATTACCCGGCGTAATTTCTAACTCATTGTTCGGCGCAAACAATGGTTTTGCCAATTCTCGCTTAAGCTCTTCAGCACTTTCTTCCAAAGTACTACCTAGTTCATTCATAGCTTCTGAAAATGATTCATCCAAGCCTTTAATACCCTCTTGCATCAACCCATTTAACTGATCAAAAACGTTATTTGCGCTATATTTAACCACCGACGCCATAGATTTTTTTACGTTTACACGCCAGCCCTTTTCAGTTTTCACCAACACTGTTACACCAGGTAATTTAATTCCTGATTTTCCAGCTTTACTGGTAAATAAAACAGTTTCGACTTCAGCTCGTGAATCTCCCATCATTTGCTCACCCAATTCGAATCTTTCCGGATGAAGTTTATCGGTATTTAGATACTTAAGATAATCCACCGTATCCCAAGTCGCTACTAATTTAGCTGACTCCATATCCCTTTCTTGAACGGCCTTCCAAAACTGTTTGCTGATATCAGTTGGAGATTCTGGTTGATTACACGCACTTAAAGCAAAACAGATTGCCAATACCAAAGTGATAAATACTGGTTTTAAATTTAATGTTTTGATCATTTAAAGTACTTTTCCCTTTAATACGCCTCTATCGGATGAATAACTTAGCAGTTGCGTTGTCTTTATTCGTCCTTCTAATAAGACATCGTTTTCACCATTTGATTCAACTTTACAAAAGTTAGGTGTATATCCAGTAAAAACTGATCGACCATTTTCATCTGTTTTCTGACCTTCCCAAAGTACATCTAGTAATGTATTCAGATACTTCTCATGGAATTGCTGTTTTAGCTTATCTGCAAGCGCATGAAGTTGATTACTTCTAAATTTCTTAACTGCTTCTTCAACTGGATTGGCTAAACCCGCAGCTTTAGTTCCTTCACGAGGCGAATAAGAGAATATATGAATATGCCCAAAACCAATCGATTCGACATTCTCCATCGTCATTTTCCATTCATCCTCAGTCTCACCAGGAAAACCAACAATAATATCAGTAGTCACATTGAAATCAGGAATAGCAGATCTTGCTTGTTCAACTAAAGCAGAAAAGTCACCAATCTTACAGCGTCTAGACATACGCCTTAACACTGTATCTGCACCACTTTGTAAAGGTAAATGCATATGCGGCATTAGTCGTTTATTTTCAAACAGGGCGAAGAATGTTTCTGGCAAATCCCATGGCTCTACAGATGCAAAGCGAATACGTGGAATATCAGTATCATTTAATAATGTTGTTACCAACTCATACAGAGAACTTTCAATATCACTTCCATAACCACCGACATGTACGCCGGTTAATACAATTTCTTGGATTCCCTGAATGTGTAGATTATTTACCTCAGAGATGATGTCTGAGAGGCTTCGACTACGTTCTTGACCTCTGGCAACAGTAACTATGCAAAAGGTACATCGGTAACGACAGCCATCTTGTATTTTAATGAAAGCCCGTTTTTTACCCCTCAAAAATAATGATGACTGATCAGGCTCCATCGCATTTAATGGCATCGTATTATCTGCAAAAGCATCCATTACTTTACGAGGTAGTAGATCCTTATCTGCGTTATTTACCACAAGATCAACGCCTGAACGCAATGCTACTTCTTTTTCTTCTAAGGTTGCATAACACCCGCTGACTACCACTTTTGATTGTGGGTTTTCACGGTGCATTCGATTCATTAGTTTACGTGATTTTTTTGTCGCTTCAGTTGTCACCGCACAGGTGTTTACCACAACCACATCGGCCTCATCCGCGTTTCTGACTATATTATGACCTTCTCCAGTAAAGTCTCGCGACCATTGCTCTAACTCCGCTTCGTTGAGTCTGCAACCTAATGCTTTCAAATGAATTTTCATGGGTATTATTTTAATCTCATGCAGTGAAGAACAGATATCTTCGGCTTATTATAAGCGAAGGTCTCAAATACAAAAAGAGCCCATGATTTAATTGAAAATCATAAGCTCTTAAGGACCAAACCTAAGCCAGATGGAAAGTGGCAAAAAGGCAGGAGGTATCTTATAAAGATCTCAAATCCGTATTACTGAAGATTCTCAGAGAATAACTCAACATCAGCCTTTTCA
>JBALXO010000005.1:44678-72289 GCA_036960615.1 Cocleimonas sp.
CTCAAATCCGTATTACTGAAGATTCTCAGAGAATAACTCAACATCAGCCTTTTCACGTAATGCTGCAATAGCCGCTGCTCGCTCTCTTAGAGCAATAGATTGCGTATAGCTTTGCTGTAACGCTGAATCAACTTCAGCCGTATCGTCTGTTACTTTTGATAATGAAATCAGCACATAATCACCATCAGGCAAGATAACTTTATCGAAACTATTACCCGTCTCTGGCTTCTTCATACTGAATATTTTACTTACTATATTACGCGCCAAAGTTGTATCAGTTCGCTTAAAGCCTACTTTTTTCTGAATCTTATCAGTAGTCGCTCCGATATTTTCAAGTGCAGACCAAGAACCAGATTCACTCAATACTTTTAATGCAGCATCGCCTTTTTCAACCAACAATGTCTTTAATTTAATAAAAGTTAATGACTTTTTAATGTCATTCTCAACACTTGTTAGCTCTTTTTGTTTCGGTAACTCATGTTCCTGTAAACGCACAACAACAACATTCTTAGCATCTAATTCGATCAATTCTGAGTTTTTACCTTCAGTAAGCACAGCATCTGAAAATGCAGCTGCTGTTACTTTAGGAGATGATAAAGGCTTATCGTCGCTAGCTGGAACAATACTATTCTTTTCAATCCACCCAGATGTTAGTACTTTCATTCCTACAGAATCGGCTGCTTCATCTAAACTAGAATCATTTTCAAATGCTAAAGTTTGCAATTTATCTGTTTGATCAAGAAATAATTTCTCAGATTCTTCAGTTCTGTAAAGCTTTTCAACTTCAGATTTTACTGAATCAAATGATTTCGTTTTAGAAGCAATAACATCTAATATTTTAAGAATCGCGAAGCCTGCTTCGGTCTCTACCACTTCCGACATCGAGCCTTTAAGTAAAGCAACAGAAAAAACTGCTGTATCAAATTGCACTCCCATTTCACCCTGAGCAATCAAACCTATTTCACCATTTTTCTTAACCGCAAGTTCGTCATCAGACGCTGATACTGCTAGCTCTTCAAAGGTTTTTTCACCAGCTTGAATTTGATCATAAAACCCTTGAGCTTTGACTTGTGCTTCTTCTTTTTTATCATCAGTTATTTTAACTAAAATATGAGCAACCCTTCGTTGCTCAGGTTCAATGTAACGACTTTGATTATCTTCGTAGAATAATTGTAATGCTCCATCTTCTGGACTTAAGTTTGCCGCAATATCATCTTGTTTCAATAATACATAACTCAATTTAACTTTTTCAGTTGTCATGTAACTTTTAAGATTAGCGTCAAACTCAGTTTTAACTTCGTCTGCCGAAACAGAAACTTGAGATTCATAATCTGCTTTATTTAGCGTGAAAGTCTCAACATCTCTAGTCTGATTCTGTAAACCTTGGTATTTTGATACTAAGCTTGAAGGTATAAATGCGCCGTTAGTAACAGCTTCAGTAAACTGCTGATTAGAAATACTGTCTCTAATCTGATTTTCAAATTCACTTTTACTGCGACGTTGTGATGCGAGTAACTCTTCATAAGCCTGCGAATTAAACTGGCCATTTGTTTGAAAGGCCTCGATGCCCGAAATCGTATCGTATACTTCTTGATTACTTGCTCTATAACCATTTTTTTCAGATTCTTGGCGTATTAGAACTTCATTTACTACTTGCTCTAAAGCCTGATTTTTAATGGCATTTTCACTCATATTCGGAGGTAATCTTCCACCAAACATTTGAGCTAACCTTTGACGTTGTTGCAACACAATACCTTGCACTTGTTGGGCTGGAATTTCCTCACCATTAACCTTAGCTGCAACCAATCCGCCACTTCCACCATCTAAATACGAACTAATACCAAAAAGTGCAAATGGAACCGCGATTAGTCCTACAACCGTGTATGCAACCCAGCCTTTAGCTTTATCATTAATTGTCTGTAACATAATTTCTCTTTCAGTTTTCTTTCAAAGCGCAAAACAGCAAATGCTATGTCAGTTTTGCCTATATATAAGGCTCAACATGATACCTTATACACCAAGCGGTTACCAAGAAAAGTACACCTTAGGATGAGTAAATTTCTGATTTTATGTGAGTTTTAATACTTGAAATTTAAACATTGCCACTACATTTAAATCAGATTATTTATGTATTAGAATTTATTTTGAATCAACTCAGGAATAGTAATTTCATTATTGATCTTAATGCACCCACAAATAGAACAAATTACATTACTAACAAGTAAGCCAGACAATAATTAAACAATCTTTTATCTATAAAGTTGCACCGAAAAGATGGGTAGTTTTATCAAAATAGTCAAGACGGGTTTTGCACGAGACAATGTTGAAGCGCAGCGATGATTACCCGAAAAGTGTGCTTTCATTGCAAATGAATAGAAAGCTCATAAAAGGTAGGGGGTGTCTTTTAATAACTTTAATCTTCAGACATAAAAAAAGATGCCAAAAGGCATCTTTTTTTAATATGGCGGAGCGGACGGGACTCGAACCCGCGACCCCCGGCGTGACAGGCCGGTATTCTAACCAGCTGAACTACCGCTCCAGTCGCTTTTTTAATAAACAAAAAAACAAAAATATTGGTGGGTGATGAGAGATTCGAACTCCCGACATTCGCCTTGTAAGGGCGACGCTCTACCAACTGAGCTAATCACCCGTCTTTATAAACGTATTTTTAATACTCTGCACTTATGAATCTATGCAAGCTTTAGAAAAAAAAGGATGCCAAAAGGCATCCTTTTTAATATGGCGGAGCGGACGGGACTCGAACCCGCGACCCCCGGCGTGACAGGCCGGTATTCTAACCAGCTGAACTACCGCTCCAGTCGCTTTTTTAATAAACAAAAAAACAAAAATATTGGTGGGTGATGAGAGATTCGAACTCCCGACATTCGCCTTGTAAGGGCGACGCTCTACCAACTGAGCTAATCACCCACTGATCCAGAATCAGAACCGTCTGACCCCAGAAAGCGGGCTAGTTTACTGCATCTTTTAGTGCTTTACCAGCCTTAAATGCAGGATTATTTGCTGCTTTAATTTGGATAGTTTCACCAGTACGTGGGTTGCGGCCTTGACGTGCTTTACGCTCACGAACCAAGAAAGTTCCGAAGCCAATCATAGTTACTTGATCGCCTTTTTTTAGTGCGCCAGTGATAGTCTCAACAATCGCTTTAAATGCTCTTTCTGTATCAGCTTTTGTAAGACCTGCTTTTTCTGCAGCTGTATCGATTAATTCTGATTTATTCATAATAAGTTTCCTTCCTATTTTCCTAATAAATAGCCATCTAAATTATCAAATAAATGATGATTTAAATAACCAAGCGAGAACAACAATGTAACTTTTCTTTAAAACACTTTTACAGTATTTTTATTAGTACATGGCGCTGTAGAGCCATGCCTCACACGCTGTGCATTTATACCAGCGCTATTAACAACTTTCAACTCAAACAATTAAATTAAAGTGAATTAAATCACTTGATAAATTATGCAAATGTCTTATGCAAATTAAGAAACACTTAAATAGTCCTACAAAAAACTATTAAATCATAGTGATACCACGTTTACTTAGTGTGCTCTGATCTCATCATCACTTTCTATGCCATTTTGCGATTGTTTTCCTTGATCAGAATCATCCTCTATATCATCTTCTTCTGACAAGGCCACTGGCACAGACTCTAAAGCAACTTCTAGCACTTCATCAATCCATTTAACTGGCTTTATCGTAAGTCCTTTCTTCACGTTCTCAGGGATTTCCACTAAGTCCTTTTCATTCTCAGCAGGAATCAATACTGTAGTGATTCCACCTCGATGAGCCGCTAGTAGTTTCTCTTTCAAACCACCAATAGGAAGCACTTCACCGCGCAAGGTAATTTCACCAGTCATCGCTACCTCAGCTTTAACTGGTATACCCGTCATAGATGAGACTATGGCAGTAACCATACCAACACCTGCACTAGGTCCATCTTTTGGAGTCGCCCCTTCAGGAACATGAATATGGACATTCTTCTTTTTCAAAAATTTCTGAGATATTCCCAAAGAACGCGCTCTACTTTTAACAACTGTTTCAGCAGCTTGAATAGATTCTTTCATTACCTTGCCAAGACTACCTGTACTCTTGATCTGACCATTACCAGACACAATTACACTTTCAATAGTAAGTAATTCGCCACCTACTGAAGTCCAAGCTAAACCAGTGACTTGACCTACTTGATTTTCTTTATCTGCTCTACCGTAATCAAATTTCTGAATACCTAAATATTTAGAAATATTACTATTGGTAACGACTGCTTTAGTTTTCTTACCCAACAGATGCTCTCGGATAACCTTACGACAGATTTTAGAGATTTCACGCTCCAAACCACGCACACCGGCTTCACGGGTATAGTGACGAACTATTGATAGTAAAGCAGAATCACTAATTGTAATTTCACCTTTCTTAACGCCATTATCTTTTAACTGTTTTGGTACGAGATAGTTTTTCGCGATATTAAGTTTTTCATCTTCCGTATAACCTGGAATACGAATAACTTCCATTCTATCCAGTAAAGGACCAGGGATATTCATGGTATTAGAAGTTGCTACAAACATCACATCAGAGAGATCGAAATCGACTTCCAAATAGTGATCTGCGAATGCACTGTTTTGCTCAGGATCTAACACTTCAAGCATCGCTGAGGCAGGATCACCACGGAAGTCTGTTGCCATCTTATCTATTTCATCAAGCAGAAACAGTGGATTACGTGTTTTTACTTTAGAAATGTTTTGCACGATTTTACCCGGTAAAGCTCCGATATAGGTACGACGATGACCACGTATTTCTGCCTCATCACGCACTCCACCTAAAGCCATACGCGTATATTTTCTACCTGTAGCTCTTGCTAATGATTTACCTAAAGAGGTTTTACCAACACCCGGCGGACCTACCAAACACATGATAGGACCTTTGAGTTTTTTCACTCTTTGTTGTACGGCTAAATATTCAACAATGCGTTCTTTGACTTCATCTAGACCATAATGATCTTCATCTAAGATTTTTTGTGCTTTAGCTAAGTCGTTTGAAATTTTAGATTTTTTGCTCCATGGCAAACCAACCATCCAATCGACATAGTTTCTTACTACGGTTGCTTCAGCAGACATCGGAGACATCATTTTCAGCTTCTTAATTTCTTCTTCTGCCTTCTCTTTAGCTTCTTTAGGCAATTTAGCTTTTTCGAGTTTTTCGGCTAACTCTTCTATTTCATTAGCAGGACCCGTTTCATCTAAGTCACCGAGCTCTTTTTGAATCGCCTTCATTTGCTCATTTAGATAATATTCACGCTGACTGCGATCCATCTGTTGCTTTACGCGACCACGGATACGCTTTTCTACTTGGAGCAGGTCAATTTCACCTTCAACTAAACTAACTAAGTGCTCTAAACGTTCTTTAACAGAGGTGATTTCTAGAATCTTTTGCTTATCCGTAACTTTAAGACCAAGATGCGCAGCGATAGCGTCTGACAAGCGATCTGGCTCATCAATTCCAGATAAAGAAGATAGGATCTCAGGTGGTACTTTCTTATTTAGATTAACGTATTTATCAAATAAATTTACCAATGCACGCCCAAGTAATTCTGTTTTACGTTGATCGTAATCACTGTCGACAGGAATAACTTTAATATCCGCTGTGAAGAAATCACCCTCAGGATGCATTGCTGCTATATTGACTCTTTCAACACCTTCAACCAATACCTTCAAAGTACCATCAGGTAGTTTTAATAGTTGCAATATAGTCGCTAGGGTCCCTATTTCAAAAACATCATCAGGGCCTGGCTCATCAACTTCAGCACTTTTTTGTGCAACTAACAAAATCTGTTTGTTGTTTTCCATCGCTTCGTCTAATGAGCGAATAGATTTTTCACGACCGACAAAAAGCGGGATTACCATATGCGGATAAACCACTACATCGCGAAGTGTTAAGACAGGAATGTTGTTTATAACATCGTTGTTTTGATTATTTTCTTTATCAGTCGCCATATTAAGCCTCTTTTATATGCTTCTGTATTTAATGCAGAAGTAATTATAGATTGGGACATTTAGATATATTTCAATCTCTCTTCTATCGAATATATAAAATAAAACCCCGTCAGCTTTCACTGCGAGGTTTCATCGAACACATCTAAATTAAAGTTAGAATTTCTATGCTTTATCTTATTTAGATGAAGATGCTTTTTTCTTAACTTCTTTACTTTCGTAAATTAGATAAGGCTGTGAATCCCCATTCACAACTGATTCATCAACTACTACTTTACTCACATCTTTTTCAGATGGTAATTCATACATAGTATTTAATAGAATTTTTTCCATGATTGAACGCAAGCCACGAGCACCTGTTTTTCTTTCCATAGCCTTACGAGAAATTGCATGTAATGCATCATCACGGAAATCTATTTCTGCCCCTTCCATTTGGAAGAGTTTTGAATATTGCTTGGTTAATGCATTTTTTGGTTCAGTTAAAATACGAACCAAGGCATCTTCATTCAATTCCTCAAGAGTAGCAATCACAGGTAAACGACCTACAAACTCAGGTATTAGACCATAACGGACTAAATCCTCTGCTTCAATTTCTTTTATTACATCGCCAAATAAGCGATTATCATCAGGTGCTTTCACTTCGGCTGCAAAACCAATACCACCTTTTGAGGTTCTATCAAGAACCACTTTATCCAAGCCAGAGAATGCTCCACCACAGATAAATAGGATATTTTTAGTATCGACTTGCAAGAATTCTTGCTGAGGATGTTTGCGACCACCTTGAGGCGGCACTGATGCAACAGTTCCTTCGATTAATTTTAATAAGGCTTGCTGAACACCTTCACCAGAAACATCTCGCGTAATAGATGGGTTATCTGATTTACGTGAAATTTTATCAATCTCGTCAATGTAGACAATGCCAGTTTGAGCTTTCTCAACATCGTAATCACATTTCTGTAACAACTTCTGAATGATATTTTCTACATCTTCACCAACATAACCTGCTTCTGTAAGCGTAGTCGCGTCAGCCATAGTAAAAGGCACATTAAGCATTCTAGCCAGAGTTTCAGCTAATAATGTTTTACCGCTACCCGTAGGTCCGATAAGAAGAATATTACTTTTTGATAGCTCAACTTCATCTTTATCTGAATTACTTTCTAGACGTTTGTAATGATTGTATACCGCAACAGATAAAACTCTTTTAGCTGTTGTTTGGTCGATCACATAATCATTTAAGAAATCATTAATTTCTTTTGGAAGTGGAAGACTACGATTTTCACTGTCGTCTTTTTCCTGAAGTTCTTCAGTAATAATATCATTACAAAGATCCACACATTCATCACAGATAAATACCGAAGGTCCTGCGATTAATTTTCTAACTTCATGCTGACTTTTACCACAAAATGAACAATATAGTAACTTACCGTCACCTTTGCCATCTTGTCCATCTTTCTTGTCTTTACTCATGGACGAAAAACCTCAAATTTCTTTTTTACTTAACTTTCTGTTTAGTTTTCTAAAGTTAATCCTAAATCACCGAAAAGTACAGTAGCAACAGACAAACTCTGTTAATTATCTTCAGATAATCAACATATTTTATATGTACTCTAATTATATTATAACAAACATTAAAAAAGCCTGAATAATCAGGCTTTTTTATAAACTAAATTACTCAGTGTGATTATTTATCACGAGACTCTAAAACCTCGTCAATTAGACCATAGGCTTTAGCAGTTTTTGAATCCATGAAATTATCACGATCCGTATCTTTTTCAATCGTCTTAAGAGATTGACCCGTATGATGTGCTAATACAGAATTTAGATCATTTTTGATCTTCATTATCTCTTGAGCATGAATCTGAATATCTGAAGCTTGGCCTTGAAAGCCACCTAATGGCTGATGAATCATTACTCGAGAGTGAGGTAAGGCAAAACGCTTACCTTTTGTACCACCAGCTAGCAGCACCGCACCCATGCTTGCAGCTTGACCCACACACATAGTACTAACATCTGGCTTGATAAACTGCATTGTATCGTACATAGCCATGCCTGATGTAACTACGCCACCTGGTGAATTGATGTACATATGGATATCTTTTTCAGAATTATCAGCTTCTAAAAACAATAACTGAGCCATTACTGAAGTTGCCATGTAATCATCGACTTGACCGATTACAAAAATAACGCGTTCTTTTAACATTCTAGAAAGAATGTCATTACGTGTTTCTTGACCGCGTACAGTCTCTGAAACGCCAGGCCATGGGATGCTACTAGTTATTGGCTGGGCATCATGTTGTGATCGAAAATTTGTCATAGTGTTACCAATTAAATCTCTATTGTATTCTTATTAACAAGTTTTACTAAAGTCCACTTAGATACTAGGCTTGAGTATTCATTAACTCAGTAAACTTTACTGGCTCTTCAGTTACCGTGGCTTTTTCTAAAACCCAATCTACAATCATCTCTTCCATAACAGCTGCTTCAATGGTTTGCATTGCTTGTTGATCGCTTCTGTAATATTCGATAAGTGCCTGTGGATCTTCGTAGCTAGCAGCCAATGAATTCAACATTTCATCAACTTTAGTTTGGTCTTTTTCTAGTTTGTTTGTTGTGATGATCTCACCAACAATCAAACCGAGTTTAACGCGACGAGAAGCTTGATCTTTAAACATTTCATCAGGTAACGATGTCATATCAGCACCCTGAGAATTCTGTTGCATCTCATTTCTAACTTGCTTAATTTCTTCTTCAACTAATGAGGTAGGAAGATCAATCTCGTGAAGCTCATGCAAGCCTTCCATAACAGATTGCTTAACGCTACTCTTTACGCGCTGATCTGCTTCACGTTGCATATTTGCTTTGATTTCAGCTTTGAAGCTTTTTTCAGTACCGTCTTCAACACCAAACTTCTTGATAAACTCTTCGTTTAACTCAGGTAACTCAGGCTCACTAACCGTTTTTACAGTTAAAGCGAACTGTGCTGTTTTACCTTTCAATGTTTCTTCAGGATAGTCTTCTGGGAAAGTTACAGCAGCATCTTTTGCTGCTCCAGCTTTCATGCCTTTAAGTGCGTCTTCAAAATCACCTAACATGCGGCCCGCACCTAGCTCTACAGAGAAATCTTCAGCAGCTCCACCTTCAAATTCTTCGCCATCTACTTTACCGTTAAAATCGATAATCAGTAAATCGCCTTTCTTTGCAGCGCGCTTAACTTCTTTCCACTCTTGTTGTTGTTTACGAAGTGTTTCGATCATTTCGTTTACATCAGCTGCTGCTAATTTAACAGCAGGTTCTTTAACTTCCATCTTCGTAATATCACCAATTACGAATTGAGGATAAATATCAAAGGTAGCGTTATATTCTAGATCTTTACCTGCCTCTAAAACGGTTGCTTCAATTTTAGGCATGCCGGCTACTTTCAGTTTTTCTTGCTCAGCAGCTTCATAGAATGTTGATTGAAATAATTCACCAACCACTTCTTGATAAACCGAATCGCCGTATTGTTGACTAACAACACTCATTGGCACTTTACCGGGGCGGAAACCGTCTATTTTAACGCGACCACGCATTGATTTTAAGCGCGTATCAACTTCACCATCAATGCGATCTGCTGGTATAACAATAGATAATTTACGTTCGATATTTCCGGTAGCTTCAACTGAAACTTGCATGCAATAAACCTCGTCTTAAGTCTCAACTTTTAAATAAAAGCATGGCTTAAGATTTTACTCGTAGTTAAATGAAATTATTCATAAGGAATACACTTAGTTAACTAAGCGTATTCCCATGAAAAATAATGGTGCGAAAGGAGAGACTCGAACTCTCACATCCTAAGATACTGGTACCTAAAACCAGCGCGTCTACCAATTCCGCCACTCTCGCAAAAGAAAGCGATTATACAACGCATTTTTGCGCATGTATAACCTGAATAAAGAAAAAAGCATCATTCTGACGAATGAACTTTATATCTTTAATTTAAAAAAATATGGGGTGGATAATGGGACTCGAACCCACGACGACCGGCATCACAAGCCGGGGCTCTACCAACTGAGCTATACCCACCATAACAATTTAGCAACACTCTTAATTAATGGCGCGCCTGGCAGGACTCGAACCTGCAACCTACGGCTTAGAAGGCTGTTGCTCTATCCAGTTGAGCTACAAGCGCAAATCAAGTTCTACCAAATACTGTTATGACTGTCTAAATTGGTCGGGGTAGAGAGATTCGAACTCCCGACATCCTGCACCCAAAGCAGGCGCGCTACCAGACTGCGCTATACCCCGACACCACTATCTTAGACAGTATCATTCCTGCCTTTTACGGCAGAGCGCGAATAATACGCATCAATGTTATTTCCGTCAAGCCTTCATAAGCGACTTATGTTGAGTTATTTCTATTGTGGAACATAAGCTTCGCATGAGAAAATATCCTACTTACTTTTGTCTGTAGTAAAAAACAAGCAAAAAGGTGGGGGGGTCTTTAAATTATATTTAAATCAGACCACCTCTCATTAACACCAATCAACAATGAAACTCTACAATTATGGAATACAAGTTACTTCACACTGATAAATCTGATAACAACTTAGCTCGTCGTGGAGAAGTTAGTTTTCCTAGGGGATCAATACAGACCCCTGCTTTTATGCCTGTAGGAACTTACGGCACAGTCAAATCTATGAAGCCCGAAGAAATCGAAGGCTTAGGCGCCGAAATTATTTTAGGTAATACCTTTCACTTAATGCTGCGGCCAGGTACCGAGATAATCAAAAAACACGGTGATTTACATGACTTTATGAACTGGAAGAAACCGATACTGACTGATTCGGGTGGCTTCCAAGTATTTTCATTAGCAAAAATGAGAAAGATTACAGAAGAAGGCGTTCATTTTCGTTCACCCATTAATGGCGACAAAATCCTATTATCACCTGAAGTATCAATGCAAGTTCAACGGGACTTAGGCTCAGACATCGTAATGATTTTTGATGAATGCACACCCTATCCTGCAACTACCACAGAAGCTCGCGAATCAATGGAACGCTCATTACGTTGGGCCAAACGCAGCAAAGACGGTCATGGCGATAACCCATCCGCTCTATTTGGCATTGTGCAAGGTGGCATGTACGGAGATCTCAGAAAAATTTCTGCCGAAGGTCTAGTCGATATCGGTTTTGACGGCTACGCGATTGGTGGTCTTTCAGTAGGGGAACCTAAAGATGAACGCGATCATGTTTTGGAAGTCACCACACCATTACTCCCTACTGATAAGCCACGCTACTTAATGGGTGTAGGAAAACCTGAAGATATTGTTGAATCAGTTAAGCGTGGCGTCGATATGTTTGACTGCGTTATTCCAACACGCAATGCTCGTAACGGTTTCTTATTTACTCGCCATGGCGAATTAAAGCTACGTAATAGTAAACACCAAACTGACACAGGACCTATTGATCCTAATTGCGGATGTTATACCTGCCAAAATTATTCACGATCATATCTGAGACATTTAGATAAATGCAAAGAGATGCTAGGTGCGCATTTAAATACCATTCATAACTTATATTACTATCAAGAATTGATGCGAGGCATTCGTGAAGCAATTGAAAATGATCGTTATGATGAGTTTATTAAAGAATTTTATGCTTTGCGTGAACAGGGTGAATAATAAAGTTTTATAATATTAAAAAATACACTCCCCACCTTTTTGGTGGTCTTCAGACGCGACCCATGAATAAAGCGGGGCAATTGTCTTGTGATGCTCGGCTCATGATTTCTCACAAAACCACAATAATAATCAAACACAAAAAAGCCGCGTTAAACGCGGCTTTTTTGTGTAATTAAACCAAGGTGACTTACATCACACCTAGCTTCTCTAGCATATCGATAGTAATACCACCTGTTGCTAGACCATTCTGCTCCTGGTATCTCTCAACAGCAGACATTGTGCCTTTTCCTACAGCTCCATCAACAGGACCGTTATAAACGCCTGCATCTTTAAGTGCTTGTTGGATTCTTTTGTTGATATCTGGACCCATATTAGTTCTACATAGGATACGACGCCACTCTAGTCGCTCGCTAGCGATTCTAGTAGTCTTCTCAACAGTTTTATACTCAGCTTGTACCAATTGACGTGACTCTTTTGCAGGAGTAACAACATTGCTTACTTTAATTAGTTTAGCTACTGAATCAATCTTGTCTTCTTCGATAGCCGCAGCTGAATCAACAACTAGCTTCTTAACTTCTGCGTATTTAGCAGGAATATCTTTCAAACAGATTTGATTACCCGTGTAAGTTCCACCGTCTGAACCTGATCCTGCTGTCCAAGTGAAACTTGCATCAGAAACTTTATTCGACAATGTAACTGTTTTGTACTCAGCAGGTATTTTAACCTTATCGATAGTCGCATCACTAACTAACTTAGTTACTTTAACCGCTTTAGTCTCTTCTGGTACTTCAACTAAATCGATTGAAGATGCTGATTTAAGAACCGTTTTAGTAATAGTCTTATATACCGCAGGCACTTGGATCAAACACATGATCTCACCTGTTGAATTATCAATCTTAGTGATTGGGCCATCGCCTTTTTTCCATACAGCTTTAGCTGGCTCAACTTCGATTCTTTCTTCTATTGTCTCGTATTGAGCAGGAACGTAAACTTTTTTCTTGCTAGCCTGAACAACAACTACTGTTTCTTCTGTTTCTTCAAACTGAGCTGGAGCAACTTTGATTTCTTCAGACTCTTCCTTAACCAATACTTCTTTAGTTGTCTCTTCAAACTTAGCAGCAATGTAATATTCTTTATAACATGCGCCTACTGCTGCTCCGTTAAGATCAACACCATTTGTTTTAGCGCCAGCTAATAATGCTGGGCTTGCAGGAATACCTTTTTTACCAAGGTCTGTCACCCATGAAGTTCCAGCTTTAGATACTTCAACTTGCTCAATTTCTTCACGAAACTTAGCAGGAATAACACTGATCTTAGTGAATGCTTCTTTTTCGATAATTGACTTTTCAGCTGTATCGAATACTGCAGGAGCTACAGTAACCTTTTCAGAAACAGGCTTTACTAGCACTGTCTCAGTTTTAACATCATATTGAGCTGGAATAATAACTTTAGCGTAACATTCACCAGGCTTTGCATCTGGCAACGTATTAGTTGCATCGATTCTGTCTGGCATTATTTTCCCGTGTGACTCCCCCATCACTTGAGTGGCTGGAAGCAATAGTGCTAATACGGCTACTGAGGCAAAACTTCTATTTAACATTTTTAAAACTCCTGTAAAAATTATCTATTAAGTTACGCGTTATTCTTATTTTTTAGCCCACGAAAATAAATCCGCGCTGAATAACCGATTTTGCAAGGATAGTCCATTCATACTAAATGAGCAACCGCCTATCTAAGATAGGGCTTAGCAAAGATGCATGGACTTAAAATCCAAAATTAAATTTATGTGGCGTATTTAAGTACCCCGTGAAAGGTAATAGTTCAATTAAAACTTATTAGTTTTGATTAATTAAAAGCAAGTAATCTGAGATTGTAACTTTTTTAAACCCTGTAAAATTCCTGCAACGTGAGAATAAGGATTCACGCTACGGTATATTTACGCTATTTTTCCTTTGGTATTAATTATAAAGCTGTGGCGATTAGCCATTTTAAAAGCACCCATATCTGTAATCGCGTCATACATTGTTGCTACCTTATAAATCAACTAAAATGAATCACTAACAATAAGATTAAAAGACACTCCCCACCTTTTGAGTACTTTTGAGATTACTATTGTTAACTTTTTTATTGAGTCAGTTTAAACAAATATATAAGGACTAACGAAATAAGCTTACAGGCGCTATGGATAATAAGCCCCTGACATTAATATAACCTGCAGCACTAACCAATACAGCACCTGCTAGTGTACCAATAACAACTATAGTCAGATTAATTTCAGGAGTTAAATCAAACAAAGAATAGGCAGCTGCATTGGCTGCGATTAAAGCTAACACTCCGGCAAGAAAACCTGATAAAGCTCCAATCATTGCAAATTCCATGAGTAAGTTCCGTCTTAGAAAGGATCTACTCGCACCTAATGATTTATATATAGCTATCTCTTTTCTACGTAATGCTTTTTGTGATTGCAAGGCAGAGAACAAAACCACCACGCCTGCCACTAACGTAAACAAGAAGATAGCTTGAACTGCAAACGCCGCTTTATTAATCAATTCACGTACCTGAGTAATAATTGCGCTGATATCAATATCTGTCACACTAGGAAACTGTTTAAGGACTTCTGTTAGTGTGCCTGAATTATTCTCAGGTAAATGCATACTGGTTATAAATGTTTTAGGGAAGTCATCAAAAGCATTTGGAGCCGCTAAAACAAAGAAATTAGGCTTCATGCTATCCCATTGAACTGTGCGCAAACTGGTAATAGTTTCAGTTATGCGCTGTCCCGCGATATCAAAAGTTAAACTATCGCCCATTGTTACCCCAATGTTTTCTGCGATACCCAGCTCCATCGAAAAACCATTTTTATCCTCTTTCTTAAACCATTCACCAGCTTGAATAATATTACCTTCGGGCATAGTTGCGTTGGAAGATAAATTAAATTCTCGAGTTAATAATCGTTGCGCGCGCGGGTTTTTAATAAAAGCTTCGTCATCTGGCGAGATCGATTTTTCATTAACCTCAATTAAACGTCCTCTTATCATGGGATAAATAGGTGTATTTACATCAGCTGCGGATAAAAGCCCCATTAAAGGCTCAACTTCATTAGGCTGTATATTTATAAGAAAATGGTTGGGCGCATCACTAGGTAAGCTAGCTTGCCAGCGATTGAGCAAATCGCCGCGCAACGTCGTTAGCAACAACAAACTGAATAGACCCACTCCAAACACAACCACCATTAAAGCCATACGACGATTAGCCTTGGGTAAGCGCCAACGTTCCGCCATTTTTCGAACTAGCTTTATCATTAACAAAGCAATTACCCAAAAAACACCCAAAGCAATGGATACTGAAATTAATAAATACGCACTGAGTTTTAGATCTGAGGTTTGCAACCACATTAATAAGAATACAGCGATTGCCAAGCTAAAAAAGGAAAATACTAATGATGTTTTAGCGACCGTATTCGATCGTTGTAATATTTGAATTGGAGCAGTTTTAATTAACTGTAATAAATGCGGCGCAGAAAAACCTAAAGCCATAATCAATGAAGTAGCAAAGCCGATTATCACAGGCAAAAAGCCTGCCTCAGGCAAACTTTGACCAACAAAGTCTTGTAAATAGCCTGCCAAATAGGACTGAATAAAATAACCAATAAACGATCCGAGTATTGCCGCCAATATAGCAACTGTTACCAAAGCCCCCAAATAACGGATTAGGATCTGTCGGCGCGATGCACCCATAGTTTTTAATACAGCAACCGCAGAGATTTCATGACGCGTTAAACTATAGCTACTTAAAGCAATACCTGCCCCTGCTAGGATAACGGCTAATAATGAAGCCATTTTTAGAAAACGTTGACCACGTTGTAGGGCTTGTTGCACCGCAGGTAAGCCGTCATCCAAAGTGCGAAGATTTTCTTGAGGCTGCAACTTAGGCTTTAGCCATTTTCCAAACGATTTAACCTGAGCTTCATCGCCAGAAAATAAATAACTATAACTAGCTCGACTACCTTCGCTTAACAAACCTGTTTCAGCTAGTTGCGATAAAGGTATGATTATTTTTGGTGCAAATTGAAAGGCATTAGTCCCTTGATCTGGCATTTTGCGGATAATTTTTGCAAGGGTAACTTTACTTTTACCCAGCTGCGCTTGCTCACCTACTTTCGCATCTAAAGCGATAAACAAACGACCATCGGCCAAGACTTCATTTGCCTTTAAAGAATCTAGCGAAGTGTTTTCAATAGCGCCCAAACTTTCAAGACTTGTTTCTATCTTGCCATTTAGTGGGTAATCTTTTGAGACGGCTTTAATTTGAGCTAACTGAAACTTCTCTCCACTAGACACCATGCTTGGAAAACCAATTACTTCAGCCGTTCTCATGCCTCGTTGTTGCGCTTCCTTCAGATAACTCTCATCAATTGCTCTAGTTGAGACTATTACCATATCGCCGCCGAGTAATTGGGTGGCTTGAGCACTCATTGCACGATCTGCACGGTCAGTAAAAAAACCAACAGAAGTGACTGCGACGACAGCAACTAGTAACGCCAAAAACAATAGACGCATTTCTGCCAAACGCCAAAAGTGTTTACTTTGTTTAAGCAAATTTAATAGCAATGACATTTTTAAGAGGCACCCTCATCTTTGTTATTCAAATCAGCGCTGTTTAAATCCGTACTTTTAAAGTCAGTACTATTTAAATCAATGTTATTTACTTCGAGTCGACCCGCTTCAATTCGATAATGAGTCTGGCATTTTGCAGCCAAAGAATCATCGTGGGTCACTAAAACCAATGTCGTATTATTTTGTTGTTGCATCGTAAACAATAAATCGATGATTTCATTACCGGTATTACTATCTAAATTTCCAGTGGGTTCATCGGCAAACAACACCGTAGGACTTAAAACAAATGCTCTCGCTAAAGCAACACGCTGCTGTTCACCACCTGAAAGTTGTGTCGGTAAATGATTGATGCGTTGTTCTAATCCAACTTGTGTCAGCGCATCTTTCGCTCGTTGGCGGATAACATTATTTTTTAGATTTAAACTAACATCCAACTCGAGCGGTAGCATCACATTTTCTAAGGCAGTTAAATTATCCATTAGATGAAATGATTGAAATACAAAACCGACTTTTCCCAAACGCAGAGCAGCACGCTGATCCTCATCTAATGTAGATAGCTTTTTATCTAACAGGGTTACTTCACCCGAAGTTGGCACGTCTAAACCCGCAAGTAATCCCAATAAAGTAGTTTTACCAGAACCCGAAGTGCCCGTAATCGCAACCGATTCGCCTTGAGTAATTTGAAGATTAATCTGATGTAAAATCTGCAGTGTTTCGTCTGTCTTTGATTTATTAGCATCCTGACTTGTCCCTTGATTAGAAAAGGCCAAACTTTTGCTCAAATTATTAGATTCAATTACGATAGAATTTTTTATCATTTATAGTGTCTACTATTTAGAAGTAATATTTAAAATTGCGTTAGCAAAGGATTAGTATGGGTTTGGTGTCACAAGTTTTCAAGAAAGGCATAGCTTTGCTTGGGTTAATAAGATCCGCGTTAATGTATTTTGGGTTATTGTTTTTGATAAGCACTACTTCAACTACGTTCGCCACAGAAAAAGATGTGCAAAAGATTTTAGTTTGGGGTGACAGTCTCAGTGCAGCTTATGGTATTCCCGTCGAGAAAGGCTGGGTGAGTTTGCTTGAAACGAAACTTGGCGATGGCTATGAAATCATTAATGGCAGCATCAGCGGCGAAACTACCCAAGGTGGTTTGAGTCGTCTATCTACAGCTTTAACGACGCATATTCCAGATTTAATTATTATAGAACTTGGCGCAAATGATGGCTTACGAGGTTTCCCACCTCAAGTGACTAAACACAACTTACGCCAAATGATAGAGCAGTCAAAACAAGCGAATACCAAGGTCATGTTAATGGGGATGAAAATTCCACCTAACTATGGCGTGGCGTATTCCGATAGATTTGAATCACTATTTAAAGATTTAGCAACAGAATATAAACTGCCTTTTATTCCCTTTTTTCTAAAAGATGTAATCGAAGATTTAACATTCTTTCAAAAAGATGAATTGCACCCTACAGCCGAAGCACAGCCTATTATTTTAGAAACTATTTTTCTCACCTTACAAGATGCCTTACAAAATAATTTCAAAAATACATCTGGAGGTACCTTACAAGACAGTGCGACAGACACTAAAGAACCAGAAGCGATTAAGAATCCAGCGTAAAAGTTCTTTGTTCTGCAGTTACAGGGCAAATGAATTTTAGTGATTTTGCCTGCAATTGTAGATCAAGCGTTTCAGAAGCATTACCATAAAATCGATCGCCTACGACTGGAAAGCCCTTATTTGTTAAGTGTTTACGAATCTGATGTTTTCGCCCAGTTTCGATTTGTACCTCAAGTTTTGATGTGTTTTTAAGAGAATCGAAAGACAACATCGTTACATGACTAATAGCTGTTTTTTCATCGATGGCATCACGAATCGTTACAACAGTTTCATCCTTAGGCACCATTGTTGAAAAATCACCTTCTACATCAACCACATAACGCTTGTCTATTTTACGCTGTTCGAACATTTTCGAAAACTGACTCGCTACGCTTTTTTTATGCGCTAGAATGATTAAACCTTTAGCCGCTCGATCCAAACGATGCACAATAAATGCTGAGCGTTCAGGCTGTAGATGCTTTTCAGCCCATCGATAAACAGTGCAATGATCACCCCATTTAGAACCTTGAGATAACATTCCTGATGGCTTATTCCAGATACTGTAGTCGCCTAAATCTTTAATCAAAATAGCTGGAGCAGTTTCGTTATCAAGCACTGATTCATCATAATAAAAATGCAGAACCTGATTCTCATTCAAGACTTTTTTTGCCCGACGTAAACGTTGAATATAAGCGTGTCGACTCGCTTTGCTAGGATCAACTAAATCCTTACTCTCATTCGCAGGACTTTCCACACGCTCTAACCAAACACAGCCTTTTTGCATGTATATTTTTAATTTTTGTCGTGACAAACCAGAGACTTCTGCTAACCATTCGACTGCAGTTTTGCCATCATTGGTAATGGTAATATGGAATTCTTGTTTAGTTAGCATTAGCGATGGTGTAATTTATACTAAATAAAAGACACCCCCCTGCTATTTGCCCATTCTTCTTAGGTTCATTAAAATTATAACTCGACATCAAAACGCCTTAATACTCTGACAATTCCAACAATCCGTAAAACGCGAAGAATGCTCTTCACCGCAATCTTCACACTTCCAGTTCTCTGATTCATCACTTGTTTTTTTAGAATCAGCAATCAGCTCTTTTGCCCATACTGCGTGCATTGAGTCCTTTACCCAAAGCTCCGGCCAACAGATGCCCATCGGGATTTCCCCCGCAAGAGAACCGAGCCTGTCATTTCTAATAATGCAGTCAATTTCCTTAGCTTCCAGAATATTTTTTAAGTGATGAAGATAAACTGTATCCTCAGAGGTAAAAACCATTTTCATGTAACTTCTCGTTCACTTCTATTAATGAGGTATTCAGGAAAGGAGTGATAACATACTTTTATACAAACTTATTGTATAAAATATATATCTACCGCCCCACAATTTAACAACATAATACAACGGATAATAATAACAGTTATGGAAAGCAGACGATATCGAGTAGTAGCAGTTGGTGCAAAGACACCTGACATTCTGTCAAAAATAACTCAAGCATTATCAATGCAAAATTATGAAATTGATACTATATCATCGCTTCGATTAGGACACAGTATTGTGGTAATTTGTATCGTTGAAGCAACTCAAAACAAAGAATCAATCAGAAAATGTTTGGAACATATCGTTAAAGAATATGATCTAAAACTAATAGTCGACCTTTGTGCACGTGATAAATATAAATTTGTTAAATCGGATGCCTATATACGTATTCGTAGTCATCATGAAACTGGAATTAAAGCTTATATTATCTCAGAACTAATCAATTCGGGGTTGGATATTCATGGGCTAGAATCTGACACATATACAGAAGAACATGAACAAAAGTTTGTGATGAATATAAAAGGTCAAGCAATAAGCGGAATTGAAAGTTTATACATAAGTGCGGATAAATTAAACAAACAAGGAATAAATACCACCTTAGCTACAGATTGGAAATTATTAGTGTAATTACTTTGTTCAAAGATGAGAACTGTTTTCGATTTATTCAGTTATTAATCCGCACAGTCATTTGGCAACCAGAGTATTTAGCTCCTACTTTAATGTTAAGCCCCTGAGTAATAATCGAACTACTCAGGGGATTTCAACATTTCTATCGAGCTAAGATAAAACTCTTATTTACTGCTTAATCCCTTCAACAGATATAATCATCTCAACATTCGCAGATTTTGGACCTAGGCTTTTCTTTACTCCAAAGTCAGCCATTGCAAAGGTTACTTTTCCTTGAAAACCGGCACGATATCCACCCCATGGGTCTTTACCTTCACCTATTTTTTCAACGGCAAGTTCTAAGGGCTTAGTCACTCCCAATAACGTCAAATTACCTTTTATAATTTTTCCATCAAAACTGGTACTAACAAACTTTGCTTCTGGGAATTTATCCACATTTAGGAAATCGTCGCTACGTATATGCTTGTCACGTTCTGCGTGATTTGTATCAACACTTGAAGTGTCGATGGTCACAGATACTTTTCCGCTATTAGGATCGGCAGCATCATAACTAAACGAACCATCAAAATCGTTAAAACGACCATATAACCAGCTAAAACCTAAATGTTGCACTCTAAACTGAACGAATTGATGTGATCCTTTTTTATCGAATGCATAATCTGCTGCTTGCGCTGTTACGGCTGCCCCTAAAAGGCCTGCCGTTAGTAATGTTGTCGCTAGAGTTGTTGTGATGCTTTTTACTAAACTGATTTTTTTCATTTTCATAATTCTCCATGTTGGTAATTAAAAGTGATAGTTGAAATTAATACTTAAATATTTGACTCGTTTTATTTATAAGAAGACTTAAGCTAGTTTCTAAACAAACTGACGCTTGGTTTATTTTTTTATCCCAAGCATTCTTTTAAGAGTACGATCCTTATGCCAAAAGTGATGCAATAAAGCTGCCAAAGCATGTAAGGCAACTAAACCCATAAAACCTAAACCGATCCATTCATGTATGTCACCGGCTAATTCACCTCTATCTTTATTGTCAGCTAATAAAGCGGGCACCTCAAAAAATCCGAATACATCAACACCCTGTCCTTTTGCTGTTGAAATGAGATAACCACTGATTACCAACACAAACACCAAAGCATATAAAATATAATGAGCTGATTTCGCCATTAATTTAACAGCTGGTTTATCATCACCTACATGTTCTGGTTTAGTTTGAAATGTATTCCACAATAATCGCAACAACATTAGAGAACCAATAATCACTCCAATGCTTCGGTGAATATCAGGTGCAGATTTATACCACTGATCGTAGTAATCCAAATCCACCATATAATCGCCTAGGAAGTACATCCCGATTAAAGCGAAAGCCAAAACCCAATGTAAGCTAATCGTTACCCAGCCGAAACTGTTGCTAGTATTTTTAAAATTCTTCACAGAAATCAATTTCCTTAAAAACAACCGCTTCTATAATCAGTAAATGCTTGGCGTATTTCTTCTTCAGTATTCATTACAAATGGACCACCTCTTGCAACCGGCTCATTCAAGGGTTTAGCTGAAATCACTAGAAACCGAGCTTGATCCGCCTTAGATGTGACCATAATTTCATCGCCACGTTCCAAAATTCCAATATTTTTTGTAGATAGCTTTTGTTCTTCATTACCAATACTCACTTCACCTTCGATGACATAAATCAGAGTATTATCGTCAGCATCAACTTGCTGTTTAAAAGCTTTACCAGCTTGCAGTAAGACATCCATAAATAGTGGGCTAACATAGGTGTTTTTTACTGGCCCTTCTGTGCCTTGCTGAGTTTTACCGGTAATCACACGGATTTCAGTGCCATTATCCCATCGTTCGACGGGAACCTCATCTGCACTAAATTCCTGATACTGCGGATCTACCATCTTATGCTTAGCAGGCAGATTGACCCATAATTGAAAGCCTGCCAATAAACCATGTTCTTGTTCAGGCATTTCAGAATGCACAATACCTTTACCTGCCGTCATCCATTGCACACCGCCAGATTCAATCACACCTTCATTACCCGCATTATCTTTATGACGCATTTTACCGTGCAAAAGATAAGTCACCGTCTCAAACCCTCGATGGGGATGCGATGGAAAGCCACCAATATAATCATTCGGTTCATCCGATCCAAAGGCATCAAGCAATAAAAACGGATCGATAGAATTCAACTGCTGCGTACCAATCAGACGCGTCATATTCACACCATCACCGTCAGATGTGGCTAAACCAGCAAAAACTTGAGCTAATTTTTTTGTCTTCATAGAACACACGACCTGATAGGTAGCCTGTAGAGTTTCATTATATTAATCTTCTAAAAACCTTATTCAGATATCATATCCGTTGCTTAAATAACAATAAATAGCAATAATTGAAAAATATTATTCTACTTTTTAGCATAATAAAAATCACAGGATAAAGGTAAGCCTTGGGACAACTAGAAGACATGCAAGCATTTATTCGAATCGTTGAAGCGGGAGGCATTGGACCTGCAGCAGAGCAAATGGGAATAGCGCCATCGGCAATTAGTCGTCGTCTAGCACTGCTTGAATCCCGCCTTGGTGTGACTCTTATAAATCGCACCACCCGCACCTCTAAAATAACTGAAGTCGGACAAACGTATTACACGCGATCCTTACAAGTGATTAATGAGGTCACCGAGCTCAATACCATAACAACTGACCCAGACTGTTCTATACACGGTACTTTAAGACTCTCCGCCCCTTTATCCTTTGGACTTTCACATCTCGCCAGAGCACTAGACACATTTGCCAAAGAACATCCCGAGTTAACGCTTGATATTGACTTCTCAGACCATGAAATCGATCTTATTGAAGGCGGATTTGATCTCGCATTCAGAATCGGAAAACTCAACGACTCAAGTTTGAAGGCCCGAAGAATATCACCGATTCGTTTTAACATCTGCGCCAGTCCCGAATACCTAAAACAACACGGCACTCCTAAAACTCCGGATGATTTAAAAAACCATAAATTACTTAGATATGCTCTTTACGGCAATAACAACTGGAAACTTATTGACGAAAAAGGACAACATCACAAAATCAATACCACCTCAAAAATGATCGCCAATAATGGTGACTTTCTCAACGATATGGCAATCGCAGGACACGGAATACTGCTAACACCAACCTTCATCTCCTGGAAAGCCATTGCTATGGGTGAATTAACGCCAATACTACAGAATTACAAATTAGAAGATTTATACGCTTATGCGGTCTACCCTCAAACACATTACCTATCTCAACGCGTACGATTATTAATCGATTTTTTAGCAGAACGATTCGGTGATAACCCTTATTGGGATCACGAGCTTAATTAATTATAGAAACAGACACTCCCATATTCTTTAGTGACTTTTATGCGGCTTTACCTTTGGCTAGTAGTCATTCTGCTCCAACATCGTTTCGCCAAGATTCGGATTAAACTTTACAAAAACCATAAATAAACAAGGTCCATTTGTTATATATAAGATAACCTTATATACATATAATATTCTTGATTAATCTCTCTTATTCAGGGAACGATAACTACTAAGGAAAATGGAAAGTGGGACAGCTTGAAGACATGCAACTATTTATTCAAGTCGTCGACGCAGGAGGCATAGGCCCTGCTGCTGAGCAAGTGGGAATAGCGAAATCTGCGGTTAGTCGTCGCTTAACAGAACTTGAAAAACGCCTTAGTATGACTCTCATCAACCGCACCACTAGAACGTCCAAAATAACGGAGAATGGCCAGAATTATTACAATCGCTCAATACAATTAATTAAGGAAGTCAGCGAACTCAATAGCATTACATCTCATCCAGAATCTGTATTACGAGGCACAATTAGGCTTTCGTCTACAATATCTTTCGGGGTATCACATCTCGCGCCTGCGTTAGATATTTTCTCAAAGACTCACCCTGAACTAACGTTTGATATCGATCTTTCAAACCATCAAGTTGATCTGATTGAAGGTGGATTTGATTTAGCCTTTAGAGTAGGTAAGCTTGAAGATTCGAGTTTAAACGCGAAAAAAATAACACAGATCCGTTTTAACATCTGTGCCAGTCCCGAATATCTAAAACAATATGGAACACCCGAAACACCTGATGACCTAAAAAATCATAGACTCCTTAAACTGTCCATTGGCGACAACAACAACTGGACACTTTTTGATAAAGAAGGTCAGCAACATATAGTTAGCAGCCTTCCGAAAATATTTTCGAATGATAATGATATTATGGATAATATGGCGATCCAAGGCCATGGAATAATACGTTCAGCCACTTTCGTCTCCTGGAAAGCCATCGCCGCAGGTAAATTAGTCCCGATCCTACAAGATTACAGACTCGAGGATATGTCCATGTCTGCGATATATCCAAAGACACGCTATCTCTCTCAGCGAGTAAGCTTATTAATCGATTTTCTAGCCGAACGATTTGGTGATAATCCCTATTGGGATCAGAAATAAATTAAAAAGGGCGATGTAAAGACACCCCCACCTTTTTGAGGTTTATGAAAAAACCTCATAATTATCAATCAAATACTATAATAAAAATTGCAACTGAAGGAAGATTAAACGTGGGAAAATTAGAGGAAATGCAAACATTTGTTCACATCATCAAAGCTGGAGGCATTGGACCTGCGGCTGAACAAATGGAAATAGCTAAATCTGCAGTCAGTCGTCGTTTAGCAGAACTTGAAACGCGCCTTGATGTGACGCTCATCAATCGAACTACTCGCACATCTAAAATCACCGAAGTGGGAGAACAATATTACAAGCGCTGTTTAGAACTCACTAAAGAAATCTCTGAACTCAACACCCCCTCAATTGATCCAGAAAATGTAAACTCAGGGACTTTAAAGGTCGCAGCACCGATATCTTTCGGCTTGTTACATCTGGCTCCGGCGCTAGATGCTTTCGCCAAGGAATATCCTGAAATAACGTTTGATATTAGTTTAACAAATGACACAACTGATCTTATTGAAGGTGGATTTGATCTCGCTCTTAGAATTGCTGGCGACCTGAAAGACTCCAGCTTGAAAGCACGGAAAATAACACAGGTTCATTATAGTTTGTGTGCAAGCCCCGAATACTTAAAACTACATGGAACACCTAAAACACCTGATGATTTAAAAGACCATCAACTCCTTAAGTTCTCTAGTGACAGCTCCTACAAATGGCATCTCTTTGATAAAAAAGGCAAGCAATACGTGGTTAACAATCCAGCAAAAATAACCGCTAACAATAGTAATTTTATTACTAATATGGCAATTACAGGGCATGGAATAATAAACACACCCACTTTCGTATCTTGGGAAGCTATCGCCTCAGGTAAACTGACACCAATTCTACAAGATTACACAGTTAAGGATGTATTCGTCTATGCGGTATACCCTAATACACGCTATGTATCTCAGCGAGTGCGTTTATTTATCGATCTTTTAGTTGAACGATTTGGTGATAACCCTTATTGGGATCAGAAATAACCTAGAAATAATAAAACAACACTCTGAAATTTTTTGAGTGTTTTGGACCCCCCCCTTTCGCATAATTATCGCTAGGCTTAAATATTGCCTCATTTATGAATCGGCTGAAGGTTTTTCATCGGGATATTATTCTAGAAACAATACTAGTCGAGCATGCCTTGCAAATTATTATTTCTTAGCAAAAATCCCAGAGAAAGCATTTTTAACACTGAGTTTTTTCTTTACTTTAAATTCAAGTAAATCGAGATTCAACGCTGCATTGTAAAAAGAGATTATGTATCTGTGAGGTATGTTGAGTCGTTCTGAAATTTCCATAAGTGGATAAGAATTAATCATTAATTTATCAGTAATTTCTTCTAAAAAGGGAATCTGTTCTAATTTGCTTATATCGGCATTATTTTTTATTCCAATAAGAACGCTTAAATCTGTATTTATAGGTAAGCGACCCTGCGCAACTAACAAACTACTGATCCAAATAAATTCTTTTAAAGAATGAGACAAATTATTCTTTTCTCTTCGCAGCGTTTTATGACTCTGAGCTTCTTCATAACTTAATGTATCAATATCAGCTTTTAACTGACCAACTGGAGTATTACAAAATTCGACAAATACATTGCTCTGCAAAGGAAAGTTACAATAAACAGTGTTCAATCCAACATCTATCACAAAAATAATTCTATTAAACTTTAAACGAATGACATCTAGAGATTCTTTAACTAAATCTAGATTATTAATAAACTCAGCCAGCATATAGTTTTCAGGATTATAAGAAGTGGCTAATGAGTTTTCGATATATGCCTTGTCATCAATATCGCCGCATAACTGAATCATTCGTTTATCATTTACAGGGTTGCTAGCTATAACTTGATTACTATTTTCAGCATTAATTGACTCTGCTTGAACTGTCGGTTCAATCGCTGCATGTTTTTCTGACTTAAAAGTAGAAAGTAACTTCTTTGCAAGAACACCTTTTACTGATTCTAATTTTTTTGATTTAACTGGTTCATGATCAGCTTCACTTAACTCTTTAAGAAATTCTTCGTGTTCTTGTTCAAGGCTTTCTTGTCTAAGTTTCTCATTCTCTTGTTTATCTAATTTCTCTTGTTTTAGCTTCTGTTGAATTTGTTTTAACTGCAGAATTTTTTCTTTATTTGTTCGGGCTTTTTCTGACTCTTCTTTAAGTGTGTCTCTCTGCCGTTTTTCTTTTTTCAATTCCTCTTGAAGTCGTTTTTGCGCTATCTTTTTTGCTTTTAGATACTCTGATTCAAGGCGCTCTTTTTCTGCGTTCTCGGCTGCTATTCTTTTCGCTTCAAGTTTCTCTTGTTCAAGCTTTTCTTTCTCGAGTCTTTCTGATTCTATACGGTCCGCTTCAATGCGTTTCTTTTCAGCGTACTCGGTTTCTATCCTTTTCGCTTCGAGTTTCTCTTGTTTAAGTTTTTCCTTCTCTAGTATTTCTACCTCAAGGCGTTCGGCTTCTAGACGTTCTTTTTCCGCTTTCTCAGCGACAAGTCTTGCCTTCTCAAAACTCTCTTGTGAGAGCTTTTCCTCCTCAAGTCTTTCTGCTTCTAATCGTTCCACTTCAATACGTTCTTTTTCAGCATTCTCAGCTGCTATTCTTTTTGCTTCGATCTTCTCTTGTCTAAGTTTTTCCTTCTCTACTTTTTCTGCTTCCAAATGTTCTGCTTCTAGACGTTCTTTTTCCACTTGCTCAGCAACAAGCCTTACTTGTTCTATTCTCTCTTGCTCGAGTCTTTCTTTTTCAAGAATATCTGCTTTAATACGCTCTTTTTCTAAATTCTCAGCTGCTATTCTTTTTGCTTCGATCTTCTCTTGTCTAAGTTTTTCCTTCTCTACTTTTTCTGCTTCCAAATGTTCTGCTTCTAGACGTTCTTTTTCCGCTTTCTCGGCAACAAGCCTTGCTTGTTCGAGTCTTTCTTTTTCGAGACGGTCCGTTTCAATACGCTCTTTTTCTGCGTTCTCGGCTGCTATTCTTTTTGCTTCGAGTTTTTCTTGTTCAAGCTTTTCCTTTTCTAGTCTTTCAGCTTCCAGACGTTCTACTTCTAAACGTTCTTTTTCTGCTTTCTCAGCGACAAGTCTTGCCTTCTCAAGCCTTTCTATTTCTAGTTTTTCTTTCTCAATTCTTTCTGCTTCTAGACGTTCCACTTCAATACGTTCTTTTTCAGCATTCTCGGTTGCTATGCTTTCCGCTTCGAGTTTCTCTTGTTTAAGTTTTTCCTTCTCTAGTATTTCTACCTCAAGG
>JBALXO010000131.1:0-2300 GCA_036960615.1 Cocleimonas sp.
TTTCTGTTAATTTATGCTCAGGGTTGGTGAATACCTTATCAGTATCATTCACCTCTACCAATTTACCCATGTGAAAGTAGGCTGTACGTTGCGAAACGCGAGCTGCCTGTTGCATTGAATGCGTCACAACAGCGATGGTGTAATTAGACTTTAATTCATCCATCAACTCTTCAATAATAGCCGTTGCAATTGGGTCAAGTGCAGACGTTGGTTCATCCATCAATATCACTTCAGGATCGACTGCGATTGCGCGAGCTATACACAGACGTTGCTGTTGCCCACCCGACAAACCTGTCCCTGGCTTTAGCAAATCATCTTTCACTTCTTTGAACAAACCTGCCTTAATTAAGCTGGCTTCTACCAAATCATCAAGCTCCGCACGATTAGATGCTAACCCGTGTAAACGTGCCCCATAAGCCACGTTGTCGTAAATAGACTTAGGAAAAGGATTAGGCTTTTGAAATACCATTCCAACTCTGGCACGCAATAAAACAGGATCAGTTTTTTTGCCGTAAATATCTTCGCCATCCAAAGTGTGTTCGCCTGTGACGCGACAAATTTGAATAGTGTCGTTCATACGGTTTAATACGCGTAAATAAGTAGATTTACCGCAACCTGATGGACCGATTAGCGCGATTATTTCATTATTGCCAATATCTAAATCAATACCAAAAATAGCCTGTTTATCCCCGTAAAAAACATCACAGTTTCTAGAGCTCATTTTTGCATTATCGACAAATGGTTTGCCAACAGTGCCATTGATTTCAACATCAAATTCACTGCGATGCTTATCTGTCGTATTCTCGTTAATAGCTGGCTTTGGCTCATTTGATTCTAAGGAAGTCCCTTGTGGCATTCCTGGTACTGGGGTAATAACGTTATTCATATTCTTGCTCTTTCGATAGTGATTATCTAGTTTCTGTTTTCTGGACTAAAAAATTTAGCCTACCAGCGTCTTTCAAATTTCTTTCTCAGCATAATAGCTATTAAATTCATTGCGACTAAAAACCCAAGTAATATCATAATTGCTGCAGAGGTTCTTTCCGTAAAGGCTCTTTCTGGACTATCAGACCATAAGTAGATCTGAACTGGCATGGCGGTAGATGGGTCTAAAATTCCACCTGGAACCTCAGCTACAAACGCTACCATACCGATCATAAGTAATGGTGCAGTCTCACCCAAAGCTTGCGCCATACCGATAATCGTACCGGTTAAAATTCCTGGCATTGCTAAAGGCAATGTGTGTTGGAATAGCACTTGTACTCTGGATGCGCCTAAACCAATCGCAGCTTCTTTAATTGATGGCGGTACTGATTTAATCGCTGCACGACTGGCAATAATAATCGTCGGTAATGTCATCAAGGTTAACACTAAACCACCAATTAAAGGCGTGGAACGAGGTATCCCAAAATAATTTATATAGATGGCTAAGCCTAACAAACCAAAAACGATAGATGGTACAGCCGCGAGATTATTGATATTAATTTCAATAATGTCGACCCACCTATTATTCTGTGGTGCAAACTCTTCTAGATAGGCAGCTGCAGCTACTGCAATTGGGAATGACAGCAATAGAGTCACTAGCATGGTGTACAAAGAACCCATAATCGCACCTTTCATGCCGGCTTGTTCTGGCTCACGCGAGTCACCATTAGTAAACAATATCGTGTTAAAGCGTTTTTCTAAGCGATCTTCTGCGATCAGTTTATCTATCCATTCGAATTGGTAATCTTTAATGCGACGATCGTCTTCAGGAAGATTACGATCAATCTTGCCCTTCATAAATACGTCAATATCATCCTTAGCTAAAAACCATAAGGTTTGTTTAGTGCCTAATAAGTCAGGGTCAGCAATCACCATGTCACGAATTTCGTATTGTGCTGAATTGCTCACAATATTCTTTAAAGCGCGTTTTTGTTTACGACCTTTAACACCAGGGAACATTTCATTTAAACTGCTTTTAACTATTTTTGAATAGTTTGCTGAAAATAGTGCGTTTTCATCTGAGTCTTTGGTAACTTTCAAAATCTCCGCATCCAAAGTGATA
Organism: Cocleimonas sp.; assembly: GCA_036960615.1. GTDB lineage: Bacteria > Pseudomonadota > Gammaproteobacteria > Thiotrichales > Thiotrichaceae > Cocleimonas. The sequence goes on from JBALXO010000131.1 coordinate 2,048, forward strand.
TCCAGTTGGACATAGGTCTGTTGGAATGCAGGGTAGCCTTTGCTAATGATGGTAAACAATAGAACCAACAAAAAAGAAAAGCTGATAACTAAAGATATAATGCCGTACATGCGAAAACGTTTTTCTTTTGCGTAACGCTTCTTCAGCCCAGCTTTAATAATATCAGTCGATTTTTTCATATTGCTGCCTGTACTTTCGGTCGAGTTATTCATATTGCTCTCTATACTTTCGAATAATATGTAACGCAACAAAG
>JBALXO010000131.1:2400-7533 GCA_036960615.1 Cocleimonas sp.
GTCGAGTTATTCATATTGCTCTCTATACTTTCGAATAATATGTAACGCAACAAAGTTGAGTAACAAAGTGATAACGAATAAACCTAGGCCCAATGCGAAAGCAGCTAAGGTTTTAGGGCTATCAAATTCTTGATCACCTGTTAACAAGGTAACGATTTGAACTGTTACTGTAGTCACTGCTTCTAAAGGATTAATAGTTAACTTGGCTGACAAACCAGCCGCCATCACCACAATCATAGTTTCACCAATCGCGCGCGATGCCGCAAGTAACACACCACCTACGATACCCGGTAAAGCAGCAGGAATAACTACCTGACGAATCGTTTCTGATTTAGTCGCACCCATACCATAAGAGCCATCACGCATTACTTGCGGAACGGCTGAAAGTACATCATCTGATAACGAAGATACAAACGGGATAATCATTATTCCCATTACCGAACCAGCGGCTAAGGCACTTTCAGAGGCAACACTTAATCCAATCGATTCACCTATATCTCGTAGAAAAGGAGCAACTGTTAATGCGGCAAAGAAGCCATAAACAACGGTTGGAATACCTGCCAAAATTTCAAGCGTTGGTTTTGCTACTGCACGGACTCTATTACTTGCATATTCAGATAGATAAATCGCTGACATCAAGCCTAAAGGGACTGCAATAATCAAAGCGATTGCAGATATAAGCAAAGTGCCGACAAACAGCGGAATAGCACCAAATGAACCTGAACTACCTACTTGGTCTGCGCGTATTGATGTTTGTGGGCTCCACTTGGTGCCAAACAAAAAGTCACTTGGAGGGACTGACTCGAAGAAACGTATAGATTCAAATATCACTGAAAATACGATGCCGACCGTTGATAAAATAGCGATTGAAGCACAAAGAATCATTCCTCCTCGAACCACAGTCTCTACGTTGTTTCTTGCTCTAAATTCTGGCTTTATAAGACGCCATGCAAATATCATTCCCAGTAAAGCAACAACAAATACAATCACGGTTTTTGCTAATGTACTTATGCCTTGAAGACGCTGATAATGATATGCCGCCTCACGTTTTATTGAATCCGTTTCTTCAGCAATCTGACCTGAGTTGGCTAGATTTTTTATTTCATTAACAACCAGACCCAAAGCATCTTTTGATTGAGTTTGCATCGAATCAGGTAAACCCGAAACCGTCAATGAAGTTATTATCGATGAATTAAACGCAGACCAAAGCAACAAAATCAGAATCGCAGGGATACCCGCCCAAATTGCTACCATATAACCGTAATAATGCGGTCTCGAATGCAGGTCGCGCCTGCCTTTATTTAAGGTAGAGACAGATATTGATCTTTTATGCCCAATGAAATAGCTGAATATCAATAACGCTATTAGGGTAATAATTATGGTTTGTGTCGGCATTAATTATTCTCAGGATAATCTCAGGTTATTATCAGTCTTTTTAGATTTCTAAATTGATTGATAAAAATTAATCTAAAAAAATCTTATTACTATGTAAGAGATATTTGAAAGAAGCATTTTATTCATTCTGGTCTGAACCGTCAAAGCACAATGTAAGCTTTTGTTATTTACGAACATTGACATACATTTGCTAAATTATTAACGATTCAGGCCAGAAAGAACAAAAGTCACCGAACCTGTAAGTGATTTACGGTTCGGTGACGATTAGTTATTTGGGTTAAGGTAAATAACTCAATATTATTTATTCTTCATTAAGGCTTAGCTGTTTTAGTTCTTTGGTCGCTGTAGCGATTTTTTCACGTTTCTCTTCGCTCAGTGGAATCAAACCTTTTTCAGTTAGGTAGCCGTCATCACCCCAAGCATCCTCTGAAGTGAATTCGGCTAAGAACTCTGCAATACCTGGTACTTTTCCCACATGATCACTCTTAACATAAAAGAATAAAGGACGAGATACTGGGTACTGACCATCGGCGATATTCTCAAATGAGATTTCTACGCCATCTATCACTGCACCCTTAACTTTATCTGCATTTTGATCGAGGAAACTAAAGCCAAATACACCTAAAGCATCTTCATTTTTATTTAGTTTTTGTACGATAAGATTATCGTTTTCGCCCGCTTCAATGTAAGCACCGTCTTCACGAATTGTGTGACATAAAGATTTATATTTTGACTTGTCTGTTTTCTTTAAAGCTTTGATCCAAGCGATCTGCTTACAGCCACCTTCAAGTGCCAATTCTGCAAAAGCGTCTCTTGTGCCTGAAGTGGGTGGTGGACCTAACACCTCAATTTTAGTATCAGGTAAAGTGGCATTAACTTCTTTCCATGTTGTATATGGGTTTTCGATCAATTCACCTTCTTTTTCACCAGGTACATCTTTTGCTAGCGCTAAGAAAATATCTTTTAAACTTAAGTTAAAAGTTTCGCCTTTTTTTGCATTTGCAATGGCAATACCATCGAACCCAACCTGAACTTCTGTAATATTATTTACGCCATTCTTCGCACATAAAGCAACTTCACTCTTTTTAATACGACGAGAAGAGTTAGTGATATCTGGTGTATTAACACCAATGCCAGAACAGAATAATTTCAAACCACCGCCAGAACCTGTCGCTTCTATCTTTGGTGTTTTGAATTTAGTCTTTTTGCCAAAAGTCTCAGCAACAACAGTTGCAAAAGGATAAACAGTAGAAGAACCAACGATCTCGATATGCTCTCTACCTGCGGCAAAACCGCTAGTAGATATGAGTGAGAGAGACAAAGCTGCGCCTAAAATGATTGGTAAAGTTTTCATGAAGATGACTCCAAGTAAGATTTAATTAACATGGGAGGCATGATAATGGTGAAATATGACAGGTTTATGACAAGGTAAGATATATAACTTATTAAATAAAATTATTTTGAATAAGTTAGACTTGGTAAACGCAAAGAAAAAAGTGCAGCTATTAATACAAATCCAGCTGAAATCGATAGACAAACTGTTAAGCCATGAAATTGATAGATTAATCCAGAGAGCACGGTTCCAGTAAGCCGCCCACCTGCATTCGCCATATAATAAAATCCGACATTCATCGCAACTTTATCGTTATCTGAATAGGCAAGAATAAGGAAGGAGTGAACTGCAGAATTAATCGCAAATACTACGCCGAATACCATTAAGCCAATAACTATTAACCATTTTAAATTGTCAATATTTCCAGTGTTTAAGGATGAGTTCATAGCCAGTGCGATACTCGCTGGAATAGTAGCTAAAATTATCGCCAGCCATAAAGCTGTTCTTCCCGTTGGATGATAACCTTTCAGAATCATTGGGGCATTTGCTTGAACAATGCCGTACCCAATAATCCATATCGCCATAAAGCTGCCAATCTTTGTAAAGTCCCAATTCAATACTTCATAAAAGAAGACAGGTAAAGCGACAACAAACCAGACATCGCGAGAACCAAATAGAAAGAAACGAGCAGCAGATAAGTAATTAATAGCAGGGATATTAGAGAATACTTGCTTGAACTTTGGCTTTGATTTTACTTTACCTATTTCATTGGGTAACAGTATCCAAGTGGCAATCAATACAATGAATAATCCTCCTGCAAGGATCGCTAAGGCCATGCGAAAACCGACTGTTTGTAACAGAATGGCACCGAGGAAAAACCCAACACCTTTGAGTGCATTTTTTGAGCCTGTTAAAATGGCGACCCATTTGAATAAGGTTGATTCTGCATCTTTTGAAACCAATGTTTTGACACTGGCTTTAGCGGACATTTTATTTAAATCTTTTGCGATACCGGACAACGCTTGAGCCGTCATAACATAAGTAGCAGATAACCAAGGGTCAGGAACTGTTAGCATCAATAAGGCGACAACTTGCATTGCCATACCAAGATGCATAGTGACATTGAGTCCAAGACGAGCCGCCATCCAACCGCCTACGAGATTGGTGATAATTCCAAAAAACTCATAAAACAGAAATAACATTGCCACTTCAAACGGTGAATAGCCAAGCAGGTGAAAGTATAATACGACCAACATACGGATAGCGCCATCTGTAAGCGTAAACGCCCAGTATCCTGCTGTTACAACCAGATAGTTTTTTAGATCGATATTCATTCTTTTATAAACTAATTATGAGTTTTTATTAATAGATATTTATAAATGTATAGCGACTTTGTTAGCTAATTCCATCATACGATTAGCATAGCCCCATTCATTATCATACCAAATTAAAACCTTTAGCTGTGTACCATCAATAACCATTGTGGAGAGCGCATCAACGATGCCTGAACGGGGGTCATCTTTATAATCTACTGAAACTAATGGTCGTTCTTCGTAACCTAAAATCCCCTTAAGTTCTCCCTCTGCCGCTTCCTTAAAATAACCATTAATCTCTTCCGCTGTAACAGGACGAGCAGCTTCGATCACTAGATCCGTTAGCGAAGCATTTAATAATGGAACGCGAACTGCCATCCCATTCAATTTACCTTCGAGTTCGGGGAAAATCTGAATGATTGCCTTGGCAGAACCAGAAGATGTAGGAATTAAAGACTGTCCACAAGCACGTGCGCGACGTAAGTCTTTATGACCTTTATCGATAATAGTCTGGGTATTTGTTATATCGTGAATAGTAGTCATTGAGCCATGCACAATTCCCACTTTTTCGTTCAAGACTTTAATTACGGGCGCCAAACAATTCGTTGTGCATGATGCGGCAGTCAGCAAATCATGCTTTTGGTGGTCGTATAAATCATCATTTACACCATAGACAATGTTCAATGCGCCAGTAACAGGTGCAGCCACAATGACTTTTCTCACACCTTGGTCAAAATACACCTGCAATTCTTCGACAGTGCGGAATTTTCCTGAAGCTTCGATAACTATGTCGCAAGTTGACCAATCGGTATCAGCTATGGCTTCATTTGAGCTATAAGCAATTTTGGAATCATCGATAATCACATTTCCCAAATTATCACTGCTACATTCAGGTGACCATATACCATGAACTGAATCAAATTTTAATAAGTGCGCAGAAGTTGTGGCATCACCACTAGTTTCATTAATATGAACAAAGTTAAAATTTTTGTTTGTCCAGGCTGCTCGAAGCCCCAGTCGCCCAATCCTTCCAAAACCATTAATTCCTATATGCGATGCCATTGTATTTTCCTTATCTTAAATTTTTTAAAA
>JBALXO010000132.1:0-6172 GCA_036960615.1 Cocleimonas sp.
TCATCCAATATCGTACTCAATATCATCGCCGCCAGCGTAATCGCCTCTTATGAATCCACGCTAACCGCAGTCATCGCTATCGCCATATTTTTACCCATGGTATCCGACATGAGTGGATGCTCAGGCAATCAAGCCGTTGGCGTAAGTATGCGCGAACTATCACTCGGCCTAACACGCCCAACAGATATATTTCACGTACTGCGAAAAGAACTCGGAGTCGGCATCATCAACGGCTTCATACTCGGTATCCTCATAGGCCTCGTCGTCTGGTTCTGGAAAGACAATGGCTACCTAGGCATAGTCATCGGCCTCGCGCTATCACTAAACACCCTAATCGCGGTATCGATTGGCGGCACCGTGCCACTGATACTTAAACACTTCGGCATCGACCCCGCAGTCGCCTCAGGGCCTTTGTTAACTACCGTAACCGATATGGCGGGATTCTTTTTAGTGCTTAGTTTGGCTACTTTGTTTATGCCGCAGTTGATCGGATAAAAAAATAGACACTCACTTATTACAGAGCTCTTGAACTTTGTGAAAAAGTGGGAGGGTCATTAATTACTCTGTTTTAACTGCTTTTTGTATTTTCGGTTATCTAATTCGCAATAAATGATCATGGCAATATTGATAAATAACGATAAACTGATAACGGCGATAGTGGCATAAACAGCTCCCAAGATGCCGTACTTTGGTATCAATAAGGCATTCAGTCCAATATTCATCGTACCCTTGATTAAAGTAATTATGGAATTAAGCAGGAACAATCCACGTCCGACCCACTGGACACTCATGACAGCGGTGATGGTATTCACTACTATAGTAATTAACAGCAATTGAAAAATAATAATTGAATCTTTAAACTCAATGCCAGCTAGCCAGATCAACCACCACTTTGCGGTAGAACCCATAATCAGTGAAGCACAGACAATAAAAATCAGGGTCAATCCGAGAATTTTCTTCTGATATGGCCAGATCCCGTGAACGCCTTTACGGGTTAATTCACCTTCTAGAACAGTAGTGGCGGCATAGGAAACAATGAGCATTAGCTGGCTCATTTGTACTGCCAGTTCGTATATTCCCGTTCGTTCATTTCCCAAATAAGCATTGACCATAACAATATCAATGTTCAATGTCATAATCGCACCAATGGTGCCAATGTGCATCTTAAGGCCACTTTTCAATAAATCTTTATAGACATCAGCGTTGTATTTAACATTGCTCGAGGTATTGTCTAACAAGCTTTTAATGCCGCCAAAGGCTACGGTAAATTGCCACAATACTTTCGAGATAATGACACCCAGCACACCAAGGCCAGAGAATACGACTAGGATAACCACAGCAATGGTATTGGTGGTACTGCCAATGATCTGGAATTTGTTATAAATAGAAAATCGATCTTGTATGTTGAGTAGTGAATTGGTGTATAGATCCCACAAGCCGAACGGCAGCGCGATGAAACCAATGAATAAAGCAAGAGCTGGAATATCACCGAACACATTAGGCCAGTTCCAGAACTCTCCACCTAGATAAATGACTAGTACGATCGCCCAACCTATCAGACTGACATATATGGTATGCCTAAACAATGCACCCATAACTGAGGCAAACCAGCCATCATCACGGTTATGAGTCGCTTTGAATATTAGTACTGGTCCAAGACTTAGCGCCGAAATTTCAATGAAAATATAAACCCAGGTATGCACCGTGGCAAAAATTCCTCTGCCTTCAGGGCCTAGCCAGCGCGCCGTTATAGATAGAGTAATAATACCGAGCAGCACAGAATAAATTTTTGCACCGCTGGTTTTTATGATTTTTTGAAGTAGATTACGCATTGAGTAATTTATTCGTAAACGGCTGGGGTAGGGAATGATTCATGTTGTGATTGCTTATGAATACAGTGAGAAATCAATCCGATATTGATCAGCCAGTTTTTTCAATTCGGTAGTTGTTTCAGTATTTATCACAAGTCCTTGTTTAAGGTTTTTCTCGTAAGTCTCCCAACGTAACTCCCCAGGAAGTAGCACTTTGTTAGTGTCCTCACTCTGTTCATTTTTATCATCCAAGCCACTATTTTCGTTTATACCCGAGCCTTGAAGCATTTTAATAAAGCTTTCCATGCGTTCATAATACATTGCAAGGGGCATTAACTTACTGATATCAATAGCGATAAAAAAGTGACCATTATTGCCACTTTCATGAATATTTTTGTACATCGACTTAACGCCATGAGAATAACCAGCACCCGTGATGATCCCACTTAAAATTTCTACCATCAAAGATAAGCCATAACCTTTGGCGCCTCCAAAAGGTAGAATTGTGCCTTTATCAACATCGGCTGGGTTCCTAATGTCTTTACCCGTGCTATCCACAGCAATACCCTTGGGTAGCTGTTCATTCTTCTCAATAGCCTTTCTAATGGATGATCCAGCGCTTGCAGAAGTTGACATGTCCAGCAGTAGATTATGTCCATTTTCACGCGGTGCTGAGAAAGCGAAAGGATTAGTACCTAGTACCGAGCTTACTCCCTGGTATGCGGCTACTTTGGGAAAAGAATTACTGGCCGCGATACCGATCATACCGGCGGATGCAGCTTGCTCGATATAATAAGCTCCCGCTCCGAAAAAGTTACTGTCCCGAATGCCAACAAACGCAATGCCTGTTTCTTTAGCAATATCGATTGCTTTTTCCATACCTTCATAGGCAAGGTAGTGTCCCATGCCTTGTTTGCCATCTATTAAAACAGCTGACGAACTTACTTTTTCGATCATATAGTCACATGGAGAGCTGACGAGCTTTTGCGATACTCTCTGACACAGAATTGGTAAGCGCCAAACGCCTTGATTCTCCCTTCCTATTAAATCAGACCACACTAGTATCTTCGCTACTATAGCGGCTTCTTTCGGGTCGGCTCCACTGGCTATGAGAACTTTCTTGGAAAAATCTAATAGCTGGTTTTGGGTGATTGTTAATGCCATGGCTTAAGATGATTAACTCTATTGCTGATGGTATGTGCTAAAGACATAATTGAAGGTTTTGGATCATTAAAACTCCAACAAGGAAACACTACAGGAAAATGAGCGACACTTTTTAACCATTGCAACAAAGTTAACTCCCCCAACGATTGTCTCGCCAAAAAAGACCTGAAGTCTTCTCTTGGGTACCAATAATATAGGTTTTCTGTAAAGCGTGTGACGGTGGTTTGTTTCACAGCTGTATTTGCTGCAGTTGCCTTATCACTCCCATCTTTCGCAGCCTTCTGCTTGATCAGAAAACAATAAATCAAATAGGGCATATCTATACCAGAACGAGTCACAAGTTCCTGCGCAGCAGTATATCTGGCATTGCACTCAATAATTTTTAACTCGCCGTCACGAAGGTCTTTCTTAAATTCTATGTTCGCCATTCCAGTGAAACCAATACTCCGAAAGAAATGTTCACCTCTTTCAGCAGTTTCAGGATGCCACTTGGTCACATGACAGCAGCCACTGCCAAAGTTGATTGGCATACGTCTGATTATCTGCTTAGTAAACTTAAATAGGGCATGGCCATCATCATCAATATGAGTATAGTAACTGCTGAGCAAGGTATCGGGGCCAGGAATTAATTCTGAGACCATAAACTCAAGTCCATTTTCGTCGACTAACGCAGCTTTCTCGCGTAACTCATCTGCGTTATTCACTTGAAATAGTTTTTTATCAAATATTTTAACAAACAGATGGGAATGAATGGGTTTGATAATCGCAGGGTAATTTACCTGATCCGCAATCTCTTCAATATCATCTAGTGAATTGATATTCCAGTAATCAGGGAAACCAATTCCAGCCTCTTTTGCCATGCGCAATGTTTCTTGCTTATCCAACAATGCTTTTTGCAGATCGGGTTTTTGTATATCAAGTAAGTACTTGTTTGAAAGTGCTGCATGGTTTTCAATAATAAACTCGATGCCGCTATCGCCACAAGCAAGTAACACGCTTCCTTCTAAAACATCACTGTCTTTACCTAAAAGTACTTCTTTGTAATAGTCTCCAGCTTGCATTTCCTCAGGGACAATAAAACTCTTATCAATGAAACGCGAGTTAAAAGCCTGACAAGTTGGCATCGCCACCACCGATACAGGAATTCCTCTTTTACCCATGCTGCGCACTATTGAGAGGCTGTTTTCTGCGCCGTCTAAAATAATAATTGAGGGTTGATTGTTTGACATAATCTGTACTTCTTTCACTAGCGAATAATAGGGTGTTGTTTAAGCATATAATCCAGCACAAGGCTGCCTACTAGCGTTTTATTGACATGAGTTTTATTTTGGTCAGAAACCAAAGCATGATGATGTAAACCGGGTGTTGTATTGATTTCATTAATCACACCACCTGTTTCACTTAAAGGCTTACTGATGTCAGTGCTAATAATATCCAGACCCGCTAACTCGATTCGATAGCGTTTGCAGATTTCGCGCCCCTGTAAAATAATATCTTCATGGACCTGATCCTTAACCACATGATTCTCGAAACGATTATTATGATTCACCACTTTTTTGATGGTAATGCTTTCATTTTTTGCAGGAATGGAAGCTAAACTAAGCTGTTGTTCTTTTAAGGTTCGTTTGCAGTCTGTATCAATGCTTATCGGACTTAGTGCAATAATTTCTTTAGAGTTTAGACGCCTCTCATTTTCCTTAGCAATCAGTTGTTTAATGTTAAGTTTGCCATCGCCAAGCACTTGCGGAGGATCTCTGCGCACAGCATCTATTAACTCTCCATTGAGAAACAACAAGCGATAAGAATCACCCTCGATATGTTTTTCAATCAGCAGGTTGTCATCAAAACGGGCGGCATATAAAGCCGCTTTTTTTAAAGTTTCCGGGGTTTTTATATTTACCGTCACTCCCTGTCCTGCCCAAGATGACATCGGCTTTACAACAACGTCGCGATCAATATCGTCATTAAAACCATTTTGAAATTTTAAGGCCTCATCTAAAGTATCAAGAGAAAAAAGCTGCGATTGCGGCACCGGATAACCATCTTCTTCTAGCAAGCGGTAAATCAGCGCTTTATTACCCGCCAACTCAAGCGTAACCGACGAATCTAGCATCACTCTTTCGCCATGTAAAAAAGTACAATTTTGATCCTTTTTTACCAACCACCAATTGTCATTTAGATTTTCTAAATCAGCGCCAATAGTGGCAGCGGAATATTCCCAGAACTGCTGATAAAAGCGAGCTCTCAAAGTCTCGAAGCGCGCACGACTTTTTCTGGCACTTGGGGAGAGTTTATTGGCAAGCTTAAAAATCCCTCGATTAGCCAATAAAATAAAGCGTTGTTTGAACATTTTGTTTCACTTACCTAAAGAGCAGTTACCATGCTTCAGAGCTATATCGACCCAATCATTGCTAAAAATACCCTGTTTTACCTGTGCAACATATTCTGCCAATTTGGCTTTTTGTATATGTAAACGTTCCAGCACTTCAGCGGCAAATTCTTTATGCACAACGACAATACCGTTCTCATCACCGCGAATAATATCCCCAGGGTTCACCACAATGCCACCGCATGAAATGGGATAATTCAACTCCCCAGGGCCACGATGTAAAGGCCCAATAGGCGTAATACCAGTCGCATAGACAGGAATACCCGTTTCTCGAATGCCTTCAATATCTCGAACTAATCCATCAATCACGAATGCTTGAATACCAACGTGTTTGGCCTTATTAGCTATCATATCACCCAAAACAGCATGACTTCGATTACCCGAAGTATCAACCACAACGATATCTCCGCGTTTCGCCACATCAAGGGCTTTATGCACCATCAGGTTATCACCAGGAAAGACTTTTACCGTACAGGCAGAGCCGCATATTTCTTTGTTGTTTGATACATTCTTAATGTCAGATGACATCGTATATAAACGATTAATAATGTCGGATATGTCAGGTGATGGATACTCATGAAACGTCGCTATCAATTCATCAGAAAGTCGTTCGAAATCATTTCTCACTCTGAACCCAGGGCCACAATGCATCTCAGTTGTAGAAGGTTTTCCCGCCATTTTATTCACCAGTTGTAGCTATTTATAATTATAATATTTTTAATTATGGGGTTTATCAAAATCTAACAAAATAAGTAAGTAGGTCCTAAATAGACCTACGAAACCTAGTAAAACTAATCTCTAAACTAAT
>JBALXO010000132.1:6272-7522 GCA_036960615.1 Cocleimonas sp.
TCTCTAAAACTCAGGAGCAATAATATTTAACCCTTTAAGTTTTGTCAGCCTGCGGATCATCGGAACATGATTAATATGTTCTGGTTCCGGTATTCCCAATCTAGAAATGACTTCACGAACCGTCTTCTGATCTTCGGCCTTTTTAAATACTTCTAATTCTAATTCCGATACCGTAAATTCTTTTTCATCAGCAACGTAAGCCTGAATAACCTCTGTCCAATACAGACGAGTATAGTGGCGGCTGATTTTTTCTAGTCTGGGTGATACTTCAACAATACAATCCAACAACTTCTGATCATCCAATTGCGCCAAAATCTGCTGTGAAGTCTCTTGCTCACTTAACGTCGATGGATCTTCACCCATAGGGTCAAGGCGCATACCATTAAGTTTAAGGTATAAAATTCTAGCGTTAGCTGGGTTCTCTCTTTCGTGATGAATCGAGTTTCCACGGAACATCACAACATCACCAGGCTCTGCAAAAATTCGTACAGGCTCAATATCCTTTAGAATGTTTTGTGGTAAATCATCTTCATCAAGATTCGTGCGCCACAGAGCCGTAGTATTTAAAGAGTTAATCTCTAAATGATCTTCTGGCCACAAAACAATATGAGAACCTTCAGGGATCAAAAGCGGTATCCCAACAGTTACTTGTGCAGCAATACGATCTTTATGCGCTGGCACATTTGGCTTAGCGTCTGGCTCATAAACCTTTATATGTCTTTCACAAAGAGTCGCTTTATCTAAAGGTAAGCTCGCTGTTTTAGCAAGAGTCTCAAGGCCAGAGTTATAAAAATCCCATTCTTCAAACTCATACAGGTACTGGCGTTTTTTACCCTTAAAAAAGCAATTATTAATCTCTTGCTGATCAATTCTCTGTTTTTCAGCCTGCTCAATAGCAGCGTCTAAAAAATTAGCATCTAATCCATTCTTAATAAGAACATAGCCATTTTCAGCAAAACTTTCTTGGTAGTCAGCAGGGTTAAAAGAAAAAATATTTTTACCCTTAGCATTTATAGTTTCTTCAATGCCTACATAAGGTGCTAGTCCAGTCATATTCATTACCCAAATCAAGAAGGCTCCGAGCAAAGCCTGCTTAGTTAATACTTTAGTGATAGCCAATAATTAGTAGAATCAGTAGAGATGGCTTAACGCTAGTAAGTTGAGTCCACATAGTATTCTTAGATAAAAAAAATGACATAGCGCAGTAGATGAGTCGCTCAAGTTTAAAGACAACTGGTAAGTGAGGATCG
>JBALXO010000006.1:0-15758 GCA_036960615.1 Cocleimonas sp.
TCGCCTCAGGTATGTTCCCGTTGATTATCTTTATGGGTGTCGGCGCAATGACCGATTTCGGGCCTCTTTTAGCTAATCCTAAGACTTTACTACTAGGCGCAGCAGCACAGTTCGGTATCTTTGCTACGGTATTAGGCGCAGTCAGCTTGAGTTATTTTGGTATCTTAGATTTCAGCATTAATGATGCGGCATCTATTGGTATTATTGGAGGTGCAGATGGCCCAACTGCAATTTTTGTAACCAGTAAACTTTCACCTGACATACTTGGTCCTGTAGCCGTAGCTGCTTATTCTTATATGGCTTTAGTACCTATTATTCAACCACCGATTATGCGTGCGCTAACCACTGAAAAAGAACGTGCGATTAAGATGGTACAGCTGCGCCACGTTACAAAAACGGAAAAAATCGTTTTCCCATTACTATTACTTTTCTTAGTAGGAATGGTATTACCTAGCGCGGCTCCATTACTCGGTATGTTCTGTTTCGGTAACTTAATGCGCGAAGCAGGTGTTGTTGATCGTTTAAGTGATACAGCACAAAATGCCTTAATCAATATTGTAACTATCTTCCTTGGTTTAGGTGTTGGCTCAAAAATGAGCGCTGATAAGTTCCTTGCTTGGGAAACACTGGGTATCTTAGGTTTGGGTGCAATTGCTTTCTGTATTGGAACGGCTTGCGGTATTTTACTCGCGAAGTTAATGAATAAGTTCAGCAGTACGCCCATCAATCCTTTAATTGGTTCTGCAGGTGTTTCTGCAGTGCCGATGGCAGCTCGTGTATCGAATAAAGTTGGCTTAGAAGCAAATCCTCATAATCACTTACTAATGCATGCAATGGGGCCAAATGTTGCAGGTGTTATTGGTTCTGCGATAGCAGCGGGCGTAATGATTAGTATGGTTAGTTAACTCTGCAAACCATTAGTTGTAAAGAAAGCCAGACTGTATGTCTGGCTTTTTATTGGTATTTAGATTTTAGTAAGTTACCGTCCAATCAGAGTACTTAAAATACAATTTCTGATTACTTATAACTAAATTATAACAATGAATCAGGATCCACATAGTCGTAACCCAAATCATTCGCTACAGCCTCATAGGTCACCTTACCTTGGCATACATTTAAACCATTTTTTAAATTATGGTCATCTGCCAAAGCTTTCTTCCAGCCTTTATTCGCTATCGCTAATAAATGAGGCAAGGTAGCATTATTGAGTGCATACGTTGATGTTCTTGGAACGGCACCTGGCATGTTAGCTACACAGTAATGAACCACACCATCAATTATATAGATCGGATCAGCATGTGTGGTGGCTTTTGACGTTTCAAAACACCCACCTTGATCTATGGCTACATCTACTAGCACTGCCCCATCTTTCATTTCAGTCAGCATTTTTTTACTAACAAGCGTTGGGGCTGCTGCACCGGTTACTAGCACCGCGCCAATAACCAAATCTGCTTCGAGTACCAGATCCCGTAATACTTTTGCATTCGAATGAATTATTTGAGCCTTATTGCCGAAGTAATTGCTTAAGTTTTCGATGGTATATGGATTGGTATCTAGAATCGTTACATCGGCTTGAACACCTACTGCCATTTGTGCAGCGTTAAAACCCACTACACCACCACCAATAATAATCACTTTTGCAGGTGCAACCCCAGGTACGCCTCCTAGTAACACGCCTAATCCACCATGAGTTTTTTCTAAAGCATATGCACCCGCTTGAATGGCTAAACGCCCTGCGACTTGACTCATAGGCTTTAGTAGCGGCAATGCACCATGGTCATCAGTAATTGTTTCATAGGCAATGCAGATAGCACTTGATGCAATCAGGTCTTTGGTTTGTTCAGGATCAGGAGCAAGATGTAAATAGGTGTACAGAATCTGATCGGCGCTTAACATAGTGCGTTCCACAGCTTGTGGTTCTTTTACTTTTACAATCATTTCTGCTTTAGCAAAAATATCATTGGCATCATTAATGATGCTAGCTCCAGCTGCTTCATAAGCCACATCGTCTGCACCAATACCGATACCAGCACCGCTTTGCACCATAACTTCATGATTATTCGAAACCGCTGTTGCAACTGACTCAGGTGTCATACCAACACGATATTCATGATTTTTTATTTCTTTAGGTACGCCAATTAACATTATATCTCCTCATTAATTTATGGTGGAATAAAATCACCATATATGAAGAATCAATCCTAATATAAAATTAAGAAACTTTGGAGTTCCAAACAAATATTTAAAATAGAACCAGAATGATCTGTGAGATGAAAATAAAAGACACCCCCTACTTTTTAGCCATTCTTAATTTAATGCGTTGATTTAATCTGCCAAACTCGTTGGTAACATTCTAAAGATTTTTATTCCAATCAATACCATACAAAATGTTAAGCCAATGCCTCCTAGACCTAATAGATATTCTGGTAAGGTGCCTGAATAAGTATTGAATACACCATCTGCGAATGAGCTGCTTATATCAGCATTTTGAAATAACACTAAGGGATATGACTGACCACCGATTATAATGACATATAGCTGAATGAAGGCACCTACAATAATTAGGATGGATGAACTCACTAGAGCAACGGTATTATTTTTAAAATAGCCACTCCAAAGTAAAAATAGTGGTAGTACACTTCCAATCAAAATTTGGCCAAACCAAAATAATTTAGAAAAACTATTAGACGTTAAAATATGCGGCTCTATTCCATGATGCTCGGTGACAAATATATTGATGAGATGTCTTACTAGCTCAAAGACTAATACAGCGACTATAAATAATGGCAAACTATAACGAAGTCGTTTGATTATTACGTCGCCTAAGTCTCTTTGACTTAGTTTAAAAGTGGTAACAAGTAGCAATGAGTAAATCGCTGTGCCGAGCATATAAGAGGCAGCAATGAACAATGGGCCCATAACAAATACATCATAGTATTGACGAGCAAGTAATACGCCAAAGATAGAGCCAGTTCCCATCGTCAGAATGAAACGCCAAATGAAATTAATTTTTCCTAATGGTTTATAAAACGATTTAGCAGTTTTGGTACGATCCATCATGGTCCATAAATAGACAATAATTATTGTGACAAAACCAGAATAAAGAATCATATTCCAAGCAAATATTGATTGAAAATTCAACGCGCCTTTTGCCATCTCAATTACATGACCGATACTTCCTAGATCAAGCAATAAAACGAGTAAACCACCTATCAATAAAGATGCCGCAAGTAATAAGGACAAGCGCCCAAGTGGCTGATAAGTCTGTTTATTGAATACTGTGCCAATCGTCGCAATATTTGCAGCACCAGAGGCGGCAACGATTAAGAAAATGGCAAATACGTGAGGGATTCCCCAGACAATCTGGTTATTCATTCCTGTAACGTAATGTCCATGGTGATGCATATAATTAAAAGCAGCAACTCCACCAATCAGTAACAAGCCAAAAAAAGAAAAGATCCCCCAGAAACCAATACCGTTGTTTTCCAGTTCGCTATAACTTGTTTTTAAAGAAACACTCATATCCCTTGATACCTAACACCAGTATTTAAATTGAGATCTGCACGAATCTGAGTGGTTTCATTTTGTGTAAGTGCTTGACTGATAGCACTCTTTGGATCATTAAGGTCACCAAATACAATTGCTTGCGGCGCAGCATCTACACAAGCAGGATTCTTACCTGCATCAACTCGTTGCGCACAAAGGTTACACGACTCGACTGTACCTTTACCACGGGGCGAATTAGGACGTTGATCTATTAAGGTTTCATGTACAAAGCTACGTGCTTTGTATGGACAAGCCATCATGCAGTAACGACAACCAATACAAATATGTTTATTCACTTGAACAATGCCGTCTGCACGCTTCATTGAGGCACCGGTAGGACATACATCAACACAAGGTGCTGTTTCACAGTGTTGGCACATCACCGGTAAACTAAATGAGTTTCCTGTGCTCTTTTCTGTAACTTTAACTTTACGCACCCATTGGGCATCTTGTGCTTGATTTGATTTCGGGTCATCACCCCAGCCATGTTCTTTTTTACAAGCTTCAATACAGGCATCACCGCCATCTTCTAATTTATTCACATCAATCAATAAACCCCAACGTTTTGCATCTGTGATTGCTTCATCTGCTGGTTTAGCTTGTGCTTCACGAAGTAGTAAATTTGGTGCAACATTTAAGGTTGCTACTGCTCCGGCAGTACCGGCAACTATTGTTAAGAATTTGCGACGATAGGAATCGAAGTTATTCATTTATCGCCTCCTTTTTAATAGGATTATCAAGGCTTGTCTTAATATTATTTTCTAAAGACACCCCCCCACTTTCTGGCTCTTCTCCCAATATATGATTCGTGTTGTCGCTGCTTATATCTTTATTTTTAGAATATCTAAAAGCTAAGGCAAGCAATTCTTCATGGTTCAATTTATTGATATTTTTGAGCTTTACATCAATTGATGAAGAGTTATTAACAACTACCGTTTTCATTGGATGATCTACATGACATTCAAAGCAATCTAACTTTGCCGCAACGTATGTATGGCAAGTTGTACAAAAATGTTCCTGATCGGTATGGCGTAAAACCTTGCCGTTGAAACTTTCTGGGACATGGCAATTGATGCAGCCAACAATACTATGTTCTTCAGTACGAATACCGTTGTACATAGTCTCATCGCGTTTGTGCTTTAAAGCATCCATATGATTGGTGCGCATATAAGCAATATGCTGATCGCGTTTTTCAACAGTTTCAAATTGCTGAGAAGCTTTCATCAACACTGGAGGTTCACTATCGCAGGCATTTAGACCTAATAGTGAAACTAGCATCAATGACAAAATAATAAATCTACGAATCATACGTTTTACCGAGCTTGCTTTAAAATTCCGTGCCTAAGCACCGAATCCCATTTCAATATAAGCCGTAGGACAAACATCAGCACAGATGTGACAGCCGATGCATTTGTCATAGTCCGTATCAACGTAACGACCTAATGTAGATTTGCTCTTATTGACCCTGAATACTGCATCTTGTGGACAATAGATAACACAGTTATCACATTCAAAACACATACCGCAACTCATACAACGCCCTGCTTCTTCAACAACATCTTCTTCAGCTAGCGCATTCATACGTTCCATGAAATGACCTAAGACTTCAGTATCTGAAGGTACATCTTCTGTTCGTTTATAGCGATTTACTTGCTCAAAATGTCCAAGGAAAAGCTCACTAGATTTAACAATTTCAAATTGAGAACGATCATCGAAATTATGCACGGCATAATCATCACCATCGGTACCACGCATATCGGGTTCTTTAGTTTCTTGATAATCAGTTGGGCTCAAGTTGAACTCTTTGAGTTTATCTAACAGATCAAAATGGTGTTTGTCGACTTTGGGACGTTTTGATAATTCAGTTTGTTTTAAATAATGATCAATAGTCTCGGCGGCTATTGAAGCTTGACCAATAGCTGTTGTTAATAGATGAGGTCTTATAATATCACCCGCAACAAAATGGCCTTCTTTTCCAGGTACTTGATAGAAATTATCCGCATCAATGGCATTACGCTCATTACCAAATTCTTCGACACCTTCTAAATCACCAAATTGTCCTATAGCTGAAACAATTAGGTCAGCTTCAATTATGGTTTCTTTGCCGCCTTCTTTAGGTTTTGGTAAATTACCTTCCATAACCGACTCAACAACTTTGAGTGCTATTGCGCGGCCATTTTCATCAACTATAATCTCTGATGGCATAACTTCATTAAGAATTGTGACGCCTTCAATTAATGCATCTTGTACTTCGTGTTCTGCTGCTGTCATTTGATCTAGCGGGAACAATGAAGTCAAAGTCACTTCACAAGGGACTTTATTAGCGGGATCTTCTGTGTGTTTTATTTTACCTGTGGCTACGTCTTCGCCATGATCATTATAATCAGCCAGCGTACCTATACGGCGTGAAACAGAAACCACATCAATAGAAGTATCACCACCACCTACACAGACAATTTTAGGTGCAGTGTATTTCATATCACCTAAATTGAATGACTCCAGATAATCTACTGCTGAGATGGCGTTAGGCACATCATCCCAATTATCAACAAATAAGCCACGACCTTTTTTACAGCCTAAAGCCCATAATATTGCATCGTAATCTTTTTCTAATGTGTCGACTTCGATGTCTTTACCAACACGGGTATTTAATTTAACTTCAACGCCGTCCATGTTCGTAATACGTGCAATTTCAGCGTCCATATTATCGCGTGGTACACGATAACCAGGAATACCATAGCGGGCCATGCCACCAAGATGCGAATGATCATCAAATATAGTTGAATAGTGACCCATTTTTCTTAGTTGATAGGCAGCAGTCATACCTGCAACACCACCACCAATGATTGCTACTTTTTTACCCGTAGGTGTAGCAGAATCATCAAAAGTTAAACCCGCTGCAACAGCAGAATCACCAATATATTGTTCAACCGCATTAATGCCGACAAAATCATCAACATCATTTCGGTTACAACCTTCTTCACAGGGTGCTGGACAAACTCGACCCATCATTGAAGGGAAAGGGTTTGCTGCTGTTGAACGACGGAATGCATATTCTTGCATCGACATATCATCGTTAGGTTTTTCGATGCCACGAACGATTTGAAGCCAGCCACGAATATCTTCACCTGATGGACAACTACCTTGGCATGGTGGCGTTTTTTGAATATAGGTCGGGCACTTATATGTGGTGTCTTCTAGGAAGATCAATTCACCCATATTATCCCAAGTATCATCACCTTCTTCATAACGTATGAATGTATGTGGTTTTGCTAATAATTTATCATCTGGTGAAACTGCCATTCCTATTCTCCTGTATCCGTTTTTTCTAATTCGGCTTTGGCTGCTTTTTCAGCAGCTGCCTTTTCTCTTGCTGCTGCCCATTCGGCTTCTTCTGCAGCTTGTCTCGCTTCGATTTCTTCTTCTGAAAGTTGTCCTGTTAGAACGATCGCATTGCTCACTAATTGATGCACACTAACAATCATATCCATACTAAATCCATAATATGGGACTACTTTGGTAAACTGAGATTTACAAATGGCACAGATAGCCGCCATATGTGTCACGCCCTTTTCCTCTGCTACATTTTTAAGGGCTTCCATTCTTGGTTGCGCGCCTTTAACCCGAATATCCATTAGGTCATCAGTCAAAATCCCACCACCCCCGCCACAACAGAAAGTCGCGTCCTTAATAGTGTCTGCATGCATATCTACATAGTTATTGCAGACTGCTTTAATAACGTTTCTAGGAAAATCAAATTGCCCTCCAGGTTTATCACCCATACGTGAGCCACGAGCAACATTACAAGAATCATGAAAGGTTAAAACCTTGTCATCGTTTTTCGATTTATCGATGTTTAGCTTCCCTGCTTTTAACGCAGGTTCTGTAATTTCTAAAATATGCTGTGGGACAGGATAATTCTGATCAAGAAAATCAAACGGTCCAGCAAGTGTATTTAAAAAGCTATAAGCAACACGCCAAGCATGACCACACTCACCAAACACAATGCGTTTGACGCCGAGATCTAAAGCCGCCTTACGAATGCGTAATGAAATCTTACGCATATTTTCATAACTGCCGATGAACATGCCAAAGTTTGCACCTTCAGATGCATATGAACTTAAGGTCCAATCTAAATCCAGTTCATGTAGTACTTTGGCATAACCCATCAGACCGTCTACATGCGGTTCTGCGAAAAAATCTGCCGAAGGTGTGACCAATAAAATATCAGCACCTTTCTTATCTAATGGGAGTTTTACATCAACGCCAGTTTCATCAAATATATCTTCTTCAAGTCCTTCTAGAGTATCTGCAAGAGCTGCTTCTGGTAGGCCGAGATTATTCCCGATCTTATTCAACTTGCCCATGATCTCGGTAGAATATTTTTGGCCCATACCAATGTGATCTAGAATTTCACGAGCCGCCATTGAGATTTCAGCAGTATCTATACCATAAGGACAAAACACCGAACAGCGGCGACATTGCGAACACTGGTGATAATAGTTGTACCAATCTTTAACCACATCTTCGGTTAATTCAGCGGCACCTACAAAACCTGGCATACCCATTTTACCGAAGAACTTACCTGCAAAGGTAAAGTAACGGCGATACACTTTTCTAAGTAAATCCTGACGCGCGACAGGCATGTTTTTAGGGTCAGCAGAACCTAAGTAATAGTGACATTTATCTGTACACGCACCGCATTTTACGCATATATCTAAGAACACTTGGAACGAACGATAACGGCCTTTAAGGTCGGACATTTTATCTAAAGCACGTTCTTTCCAGTTTTCTACTAGAGTATCTGCATTACCATAATCATCTATTGATTGAGGCATTTTGAAATCAATGGGAAAGGACATATCTGCCTGAAAATCAGGTTTAGATAGCCAAGGTCCATGCGACTTCATTGAATCAGGTTGAATCTTTGGTACATCTACAATGCCATCAACACCTGTAATTACTGGAATATCTAAATCAGCCATTATTTTGGTTCCAGCTCATCTAGAAATATCTTATTTTGTTTTTCTAATTCAGCTGCCCAAGGAGCAAGATGACGTTTTTCACGAGGATTATCAATTTGATTACGCGTTGGACTAAAGAAGATGCCAGGTGCGTGGAGTAATTTGCTTATCGGAAAAATAAGCATTAAAAATGCAACTAACCCTAAATGTAGCAATAAAATAAAATCTGTAGGTAGTGGTTGCCAATCAAAGCGAACTAGACCTATAAAGAATGCTTTGACCATCACTATATCTGTATGACTGACAAAAGACATAAACAGACCTGAAAGGCCGATGGCAATAAATAACAACAACATCGCTATATCTGATGGCGAACTGATATATTTGACTCTATCAATCAAAAATCGACGCAATAATAAAACGACTAGACCGATAATAAATAGGAAGCCTGCATACTTACCAAAAGGCTGAATGAAAGAAAGGAACGAACCCATTGGTTCAACTACATATCTAAAATGACGCAGCACAATAAGAAGCATTGAATAATGAAATATGAGACTAATAATCCAGAGTAACTTATCAGCACGAAACAAACTTTTGAAAAGAAATACTTCTTGAGCCATACGAAGTATTACACCCTGCTGAGTAATTGGTGCAGGTGTTGTTGGGATTTTTAGAGGAGCTGGAATTTTTGCATAGATATAAATCTTATTTGCAACACCCAGAACCAAAACGATGGTCGCCGTCCAAAATAAAACCGCATATATGATGCCTATCGCCATTTGCACAAATAAAGCCTAGTTTAATTGATAAGAAAATTAAGATATTTAGTTGAAAATCAGCTGTTAACTAGATTATGCAGATCTTTATCAAATTATTGATAAAGATCTGTGAATACGAGTAGTAAATAACTACACACAACCAGTTGGTTTAGGTAATCCTGCGTATTTACACGCTTGTTTACCAGGACCGTATGGGAATAAAGAATAAAGATATTTTGAATTACCTTTGTCTTTACCTAAGCGCTTACCTACTGCTTTAGTAAGCACGCGAACTGCAGGTGCGATTTGGTATTCTTCATAATACTCACGTAAAAAATTAATAATATCCCAGTGATCATCTGATAAATCTACATCTTCACCAGTAGCAAGAGCTGCAGCGATTTCAGGTGTCCATGAACTAAGATCAACCAAATAACCTTCTTCATCTAATTCAATTGTTTGTCCAGCTACTTCGAGTGCCATTTGCGCTCTCCTTATTTGTTTATAAAAACTTAATTATTAAAATAAATCGACATGAAACTATTAAGTTTAAAGCCAACTTTGTGTTGTTTCATTATTAACCGTTAGATCGACAAAACCTACGTAATCTACTACTTCGATACCATCAATCATTCTAGTTTGATCGATACCGCGCGCCGCCAAATCTCCACCAAGAACATACACTTTCTTATCGTTTAATGCACTTGTAAGCTCATCTGAAAAGGTTGAATTTTTTATAGCTCCAACTGCTGCATCTTCAATCATTAAAATTGAATCACCTGCTTTGGCATGAACTAAACAACTCTTAAATGAGTTCTTCTCAAAAGGTGATTTATTTACAATATGTAACATTGACATGTTTTCTTCCTATTTAACCTTTATGAACAAAACGCTTAAAAGCTTAGTGTTACTTCTTGCTCGGCCATCACATCAGCCATTTGTTGGCGGTTGACCATAATAATCGAAGGCTTTTCAGCATAGTCTTCATCTTCGTCTTCCCAGACTAAATCCATCAGATCGTCTTTAGTAAGACCACGTTCTGCTAAAGACTCTTCTTCTACATAAAGTTTATTAATATCATAGTCACCTAAAGCCTTGTATGCCTTAGAAAAATTCTTTTGGTTAATACCTGTTGTATCTTGACCTTTAGTAATTTGGTATACACCATCATCAATAAAAGCAACAGATACATCTTGATCAAATGCAGCTGAAATCAAAACGACTTCTAAAGATTCAAGCGCATAAACAGTTCCATAAGGTGCTTTACGATTAACAAACATGAATTTTTTTATAGCCATTATTAATCCCCAAACACTACAGTGCGATCTGATTCAATACTGCCTTCAATCAATTGACCTAAACCAGAGATGCGAAAACCTTCAATAATATTATCAGCATCAAAACCCTGACGCTTTGCTTCACTTTCATCCATAAGTCCGCGGCGTTGTGCTGCTGCGATACAAATAACAAGATCTAAATCATGCTCTTTTGAAAGCTCTGACCATTCTTTTTGAATTTGTCGATCATCTCCAGGTGGCACTGATAAGCGAGTACCGTTATTAACACCATCATGATAGAAAAACACACGAAAAATCTCATGGCCCTGAGCTAATACAGCACGTGTAAAATTGAGCGCAGAGTCAGCAGATTGATGTTGATATGGTCCTTCATTGACCATGATTGTAAATTTCATAGATTACTCAACAATATTTTCGTAGGTGTGCTTCTTAAAGACATAAAGATCAAATTAAAAGCGGATATGCGTAGATGAATTCAAATTAGAACGAGCACCACGCCAATTATCTATATGATATTTAGTAAATGGTAAGCCAGTTACTTCAAAGAAACGAGGCCAACCAATGCGTTCTACCCATTCATTTATTCTTTCGTAGTCACGACCACCTGCTTTATAACATTCGAGTATCCGTTTAACGATAGCTGTTGCTTCAGGCCATCTTGGTGGATTATTTGGAATACCAGCAGCGACTAAACGCTGAAATGTCGGCTTACCACGAGCATTAGAATGGTTACCACCAATCCAAATGGCTAATTGAGTATGTTCATGATCGTTGATTTGCATTGGTGGACACGGAGGATAACAAGCACCACAACAAATACATTTTTTCTCATCAACTTCTAATGATGGTTTGCCATCAACCATTGCAGGTCGAATGGCAGCAACAGGACAACGCGCAACAACTGATGGACGTTCACATACATTACCCACTAAAGAATGATCAATCTTAGGTGGCTTGGTGTGTTGTACATTAATCGCAATATCACCCTGTCCACCACAGTTTATTTGGCAACATGATGTAGTCATGTGAACTCTATTAGGCATATTCCAATTGGTAAAGTCTTCGTAGAGTTCATCCATCATCGCTTTAACAACACCAGAGGCATCTGTACCTGGAATATCACAATGCAACCAGCCTTGAGTATGTGACATCGATGCAACAGAATTTCTAGTTCCACCAACCGCAAAACCCTTATCTTGAAGTGCCGCTATTAACGCCGGAACTTTTTCTTCTTGGTCCGTGTAAAACTCAATATTACTGCGAATAGTAAAACGTATATAGCCATCAGCAAACTCATCAGCGAGATCCATTAGAGCACGAAGAGTAAATACATCAAGAATGCGCTGTGTACCCGCTTTAACCGTCCATACTTTGTCACCGTATTTAGCTACATGCACCATTACGCCGGGTTGAACATCTTCATGATAATCCCACAAGCCAAAATTGCGTCGCATAGTAGGATGCATATACTGAAAGCCATCAGGAGAACCTGATTCAATCGCTTCACGCATTACTGGTTTTGACATTTTGTACTCCTAAAAATTTGTATTGATTGTTGCTGCAATGAACTGATTAAACAGCCATTTTAGCTTCACGTTTTTTTGAAAACCACTCTTCAGCAGCCTCATCCCAACCATCAACTCTCACATAAGAACTATTTCTAGGCTGTGAAATCATATTTGGATCAGGATCAAC
This sequence comes from Cocleimonas sp., assembly GCA_036960615.1. Lineage (GTDB taxonomy): Bacteria > Pseudomonadota > Gammaproteobacteria > Thiotrichales > Thiotrichaceae > Cocleimonas. Next base: position 12,265 of record JBALXO010000006.1, read on the forward strand.
ACCTATACCTTCAAGGAAATTGACCAAACCAATGCGTTCAATCATTTCACCAGTACGTTCATGCTCGAGACCATTTTCAGCCCAGAAGTCGATTATCTCTTCAGCTAATTCAACAATTTTTTCGTAATCTTCAGCACTCTCAAGCTTCATGAATGGTACTAAAACAGTACCCATTAGATCGCCGATTTTAAGTGTTCGTTTACCACCACAAAGTATAGTTACACCTTTATCATCACCTGGACTAATCGCTTTTGGCACAACATTCATACAATGCATTGAGCGAACACAATTAGATTCATCAGCAATTAAGGAGTTATCTTTACCAAGTGAGAGTGATTTAGATACACAACGGGAAACTACGTTATCCATTACATAATCAACACCTTTCTTTTCAACGTAGGCTTTCCACTCGTCTTGATTTATCTTTTTATGATCTCGCCAAGTACCAATTACCGCAAAGTCAGAACGCTCAACCGCATTTTGACAATCGTTAGGACAGCCAGAAACTTTAAATTTGAATTTATAAGGTAAAGCGGGGCGATGCACATCATCCGTAAAGCTATTTACTAGATGACGATGTGCAGCATGCTCATTAGTACATGACTGCTCACATCTTGCCGATCCGACACATGACATTGCAGTTCGAACACAAGGGCCTGCGCCACCTAGATCCCAACCGTAGTCGTTTATTTCATCAAAGAAAGGTTGAAAACTTTTGTTATCAGCGCCGATAAACATTATGTTGCCGGTCTGGCCGTGAAAGGTCTGTAATCCAGAACCCCACTTTTCCCAACTATCAGCCAATCTTCGCATAATGTCAGTAGTGTAATAATTTCCTGGTGCTGGCTGTACACGAAGCGTGTGAAATTCTTTAGACTCTGGAAATTTATCTGCTACTTCAGAGAAACGAGGAATGATTCCACCGCCATATCCAAATACAGAAACTGTGCCTCCTTTCCAATAACCCATCTTAGTTTCGTAAGAATGTTCAAGCTGCCCTAGCAAACCATTGGTTACATTATTAATACGCTCATCGGGATGATTATCACGGAGATTCTTTATGCCGCTGATAAAGCTTGGCCAAGGACCATCTTCTAAAACATCTAACATAGGTGTTGGGTATTTTTTTATATCAGCCATGGCTGTCTCCGGTAATTAAACTTCCAGCTAGCTCGTTTTATTAAAATCAGAATAAATTAACAATTTACTCAAAGATCAGATTCAACAAACCAGCAAAAATTTAACAAAAGATAATTACTTACCTACTTATCTCAAGCTATTGATGCATATTACGTTGAGTTAGCATTTTTAAGAATCTCACCCATGGGATGTTAGCTAAAAAATAACTCTATCCACTAAGGGGTAGAGCTAATGCTAAAGGTAGCTAATTGATAAAAACTACATTATTTTAATTCAATGTTTTGGTGAACAAACACCCTACTAATACAATATAAATTAATTTTAACAATCATTAAAAAACTATTGTGAAACAATACAACAAATCAATTTTTAAGCTAGATAATACTGATGAGTATTTGCAATGGCGTGAGAACAAGTTAAGCAATGCTAAATCAAATCAAAATAAGCGTTTAATACATTTAAAAAAGACACCCCCCACCTTTTTACCTGTTTCTACAAATAACAACAAAGAACAACAGATACTATTTCCAATCAATCGTATATTGGCAGAATGTGATAGTGATAATTATTGCCTGTATTCGCTAGATGATTATGCAAACTTAGACATTGAAGAAACTAAACAGCTCATAGTTACACTTGCCCAAGATTGCGGTTTATTTAGGCTTGATGGGAACATTTGTGCCGATCAAGATAAACTTACTTCTATTTGCCAAACAATTCGCAAAGGCCAACATGAATATATTCCATACACTAATAAGAAGCTAAGCTGGCATACGGATGGTTATTACAATTTACCTGAAAATACTATTTACTCAATGTTATTACATTGTTTTCGATCAGCTGAAAATGGTGGTGAATCTGCTTTTATGGATCATGAAATTGCCTATATATTATTACGCGATGAAAATCCAAAGTGGATTGCAGCCTTAAGTCATAAGCATGTAATGACAATTCCAGCAAATATTCTAAATGGTAAAGTAATAAGAGCTGAACAAACGGGACCTGTATTATCAGTAACGCCACAGGGTCGTTTACATATGCGTTATTCGGCAAGGCAAAAGAATATTGTTTGGTCAAAGGATATAGATACTCTAGATGCGGTTAGCTTTTTACAAAGACTATTAAGCCCTGACAACAATTGTTCTAATGGTAAAAGTTCTGATAAAACTGCTCTTTCAAAATACATTATTAAGCACAAGTTAAAAGCGGGCGAAGGGATTATTTCTAGAAATGTCTTACATTGTCGCTCAGCATTTGACGATAAAGAGTCTTCAACTGAAGAAAAAGAATCCTCGATTGAAAAAAAAGAAACGGCTCCGCAACAACGCTTATTATTTAGAGGTCGTTATTATGATGAAATACAATAATTCGTTACATCAATTTTACAGATCATTAGACAAAGGTAAAAAAACACATGCTCGCACTTAGTGAAATTCTATTAGTAGAAGGAAATAATATTTCTAGTTTTGAAGAATTAAAAAAAAGCATCCAACAAATTGCAATAACACGTGGTGAACTATTTTTTAATGTAGATATTGAACCACCAGCTTTTACTGATCGCCCAAAGGATTGGCATGATCAATTAAATATAACTTTCGAATCTGCAAGATAAAATCTTAAGCGTATTTTCTATTTAATAATGGTTACAAAAAAATGACACAATTCTGGGAAGAAGAAAACGACAAAACACTTCCGTATCAAGCACCTGATACTATTTTTGATGTAATGTTTTCAATTGAATGTAAATCATTGCCCATAGATCATGCTTGGGCATTATCGCAACAGCTTCTCAAGTATCTACCGTGGATATCTGATTATGAAGGCGCCGGTATTCATCAGATTCATGTAGCTGAAAGTAATAACGGCTGGATGCGCCCTGAAGATGGTGATGCTTTACTGTTTCCATCCAAACGTACCAAGATGAGCTTGCGCATACCTGCTGAGAAATACCAAGAGGTACAAAACCTTGTTGGAATATCTTTTGATATTCAGGGGCATTCGATCAAACTCGGTAACATTAAAAAGAAACCATTGGGGAATTCCGGTGTTATTTTTGCTCGTTACGTTCTGTTAAAAGACAATCAACCAGAAAACGATTTTTTAGTAGAGATGGCCGCTGAGATAAAAAATAAGACAAATACTACAGTTAAAAAAATGTTGTGCGGTAAAAGCCATAACATTAAAACGCCTACTTCAAGATTCAATGCCATTCATTTGATGATTGCTGATTTGGATGATGAGACCTCTATAACCATACAACAGCTAGGCCTAGGACAAGGCAGAGAACTCGGTTGTGGTTTATTTCTTCCACATAAGAGTATCAAAACGTTAAAACCTACAGAATAGCTTTTTAT
>JBALXO010000006.1:15858-26278 GCA_036960615.1 Cocleimonas sp.
AATACTAAAAATAATCCAAGGAAGTAGTAATGAATAACAAGCACACGATTTTAATCGCAGATGATTCTGACACTCAATTACAACATCTAAAAAGTATTCTTGAAGATGCTGGATATAAAACTATTACGGCTTCATCAGGTAATGAAGCAATTGCTCTTAGTGAAAAACTGTCACCTGATGCGATTATGTTAGATATTGTGATGGAAGACGGTGACGGTTACAAAGCTTGTAGATCTATTAAAAAGAATCCAGCGACAAACTCTACACCAATCATAATGGTTTCAAGTAAATCAAACCCAGTTGATAAGCAATGGGCAAACATGCTGGGCGCGTCAGATTATATTGTGAAGCCATATGAAAACGCAGAGGTTTTGGAAAAAATTCAATCGGTGTAAAGCTTCACATGCATCAACAGCCATATTATAAAAACAAAAAGGGGTAATAGATGACTACTGCAACAGTAGACATTACTGATATTAAAAGTATATCTGAAGAAGATACAACAGTAACAAAACTGAGCACTGCTCTAAGTTTAGATACTGAAGCTACAGAATCAATAAATGTAAGTAATAATTATTATTACTCTTCAGGATCTTTTAACTTTATTTTAGATAAAGGTTTCAAACCAGAAACACTTCAGGACACTGCTCTAACTTCAGTACCTTTTTTACCAGAATGGCATTTAGGTATCGTCAGTATTCATGGTTTGATCATACCGGTAATTGATATTTCAGCATTCGGTAAAACTCAGAACATCAAAATTCAGAAAAATAATACAAAAAAGTCTTATTTATTGAAGCTTGAGCACAAGGATTATAGTCCTATTGTTTTTAAGTTGGACTCTTTGCCTCAGTCTGTAAATATAGACGATTATAGAAAAACTAACGCAGATAATAATTCTCCCGAATGGATAAAACATTATCTAGTAAGCGAATCTAAAACAATATCATCTATAGACCATCAGATATTTTTCGATCAACTGATCAACGCACAATAATAAAAATAAGGTATAACCATGTTAAATAGATTAACCATCAATACAAGAATGTTAACTTATATTCTCCTGCCAATTATAATTTTTGCTATTACTGGACTTATAAGTATAAAAAACTTCAAAGAAAACCAAGTTGCTATCGATATATCGGAAGGAACTTTAAAAACAGTAAACCTGGGTGTTGAGTTAAATAAAGTTGTGAAGTCTGATTATTCAGTGTTAATTGGCAACTTAGAGGATGGTTTCTTTACTTGGGATAATGCAAGAAAAAGAGCTGAGTCTGGTATTAAAGAAGTCGAAAATATCTTTAACCTCTATAACAAATCATTATCTACTTCTATATTAGAGTCTGACGAAGGTAAAGCGGTACAAAGCGCTCAACAAGTTCTTCTAAGTGACTTCAATTCTATAAAAAATCATCTAGATAATACAGAAGGTACAAAAGAAGATTTTTTAGCATTACAAACATATGCAACAAGGACATCATTTATAGCTGCTCCTATTCTTGAGAGAAGCGTAGTTAAAATAACGGATAGTGAATACAGTTCGTTTAATGAAAAAAATAAAGCAATGATTAACAAGACAGAACAAACGTCACAATTAACATTGTCCCTTCTTCTTATTGGTTCAGTTTTAATCCTATTTGTTGGTTTACTTATTGCCAGATCAATTAGTAAACCAACAAAAGAACTATCTAATGTTGTTCAACGATTGTCAGAAGGAGAATATGACGCTCGTGTAACAGTGTCTGGCAAGGACGAATTCTTTCATCTTGGTAATACTTTTAATAACTTACTTGATGATCGTGCTGTCACTCTAAATAAAATAGACGATGAACATCGAGAGTTAAACCAATCAGTATTTAGTTTACTGCAAGCAGTGGCGGAACTCTCTGAAAGAGACCTAACAATACGTGCAAATGTTACAGAAGATGCCACAGGTCCAGTGGCTGACGCACTTAACCTACTCGCTGAAGAAACTGCGGACACCCTTAAAAAGGTTAAGCATGTAGCAAAGGATGTCCATCAAGCTTCTAATAAGGTTAACTCTCATCTTATGTCAATTAACAAGCTTGCGATGAAAGAGCAGGAACGGGCCATCGAAACTGCAGATCAAATGAATATCATGTTGGAACGTCTAGATTCTATTTCAAATTCAGCCGCCAGCACAAACACTATGGCTGATACAGCTTCTGCCTCAACTAAATTAGCTCATAAATCTGTAACAGATACCTTAACAGGGATGTCGGATATTCGAACTACCGTTCAAGAGACTGGAAAACGAATTAAGCAATTAGGTGAACGTTCACAAGAGATATCTCATGTTATTGAGATTATCGAAACGATTGCAGAAAGAACCACCCTACTCGCTCTAAACGCGAGTATGCAGGCAGTTGCGGCTGGAGATGAGGGCAAAGGTTTCTCTATAATCGCTGAGGAAATTCAACGACTTGCCGAAAGTTCACGTGAATCAACTAGCCAAATTTCAACACTGGTTAGAAATATACAACAAGAAACTAATACTACTATTGTAACGATGGATAAAACTATTGAACAAGTAATCGATGGTTCAATGAAAGCTGAGGATGCTGCTGATCAAATGCAGAAAGTACTTGATACAACAGACGAATTAGTAACAGCTGTTGATCAAATTGCTAGTGCATCAAAAGATCAGGTAACTATCAGTAAAGACTTAAAACACAAAGCTGAGAATATATTGAAATCAACACAGGTGACTGGACAAGAATTGTTATCGTTAACAGGTCTTAGCCGAAATATGTCTGAATACGCACAAGAATTGGTAACTTCAGTAGATGTTTTCACTCTAGGTGATGATCTTGAAGATGAGAAAGCCATCGCATAAGCAACTCATAAATAATCATTTATTACTAATATAAAATAAGAATAAAAGGGCATCACCATGTTAAACAAATTATCTATAAATTTACGAGTACTATTGCTGATAATAATACCGGCTATCATTTTCGGTATAATTGGTTACTATTCATACTTACATTATAAAAAGAATGAATCTAATCTTGAAAATACTAATGCAAGCTTAAATATAATTAAAGCAGGTAGTAATTTAAATTCAACGATTGATAAACACTATACTTTTATATTAGATAAGTTAAGAAACGGAAGAGCGACTTGGGGATCATCTACCACTCAAGCTGTAGATGGTGAAAGTATCCTTTTCAAAAGCTTTGCAGATTTCAATGAAGCATTGCCTAAAAATCTACTCAACTCATCATTACACAATGAATTAGTAGAAGCCGAAAAAAACTTAAAGTTTGATCATGCTTTTATGAAAAAATTCTTAGTCAATCGATCTGGTTCAGAACAAGATATGAGTGTATTAGCGGCATATTTAGTTGAAAACCAGCATAGATATTCTCAAAATATGTACAACGTAATTGAGAAAGCAGACGCGGTAGTACTGGATAACATAAACACCAATACAAATAACATGGTAGATGAAGCTTTTTCCAATACGAAAACAATCACTGCTTTGATTTTGATTACTTCATTACTTATGTTTTTAATTGGTTTTTTAATAGCTCGATCTATCAAGGTAGCTATAAAAGAACTAAGAAATGTTTTTAACGGTTTCGCAAAAGGTAATTTTGATATCCGAGCTAAAGTCATAGGTACTGATGAAATAGCTAATTTAAGTACAGCTTTTAACTCTCTACTCGATGATCGTGCTGTAACTCTTAATAAAATTGACGTAGAACATCAAGAATTAAACCAATCAGTATTTAGTTTACTACAAACCGTGGCAGACCTATCTGAAAGAAACTTAACGGTTAGAGCAAATGTAACCGAAGATGCAACAGGTCCAGTAGCCGATGCCTTGAATTTATTAGCAGAAGAAACTTCAGATACCCTTAATAAAGTAAAAAGTGTTGCTTTTGAAGTAAATGAGGCATCACAAAAAGTTAAAACTCACCTTTTGTCAGTAAATGAACTTGCATTGAAAGAACAAAAAGGTGCTACTGAAACATCCGAACAAATGAATGTAATGCTACAGAGATTAGATTTAATCGCTACTTCAGCCGCTGAGACTAATACGATGGCTGATACTGCTTCACACTCTACCCAACGTGCACATGTATCAGTAACAGAAACGCTTACTGACATGTCAAATATACGAAACACTGTACAAGAGACAGGTAAACGTATTAAACAGTTAGGTGAACGTTCACAAGAAATTTCGCGTGTAATTGATATAATCAACACTATCGCTGAAAGAACCACGGTACTAGCATTAAATGCCAGTATGCAAGCTGTAAAAGCCGGTGATGCTGGTAAAGGTTTCTCGGTTATTGCCGAAGAAATTCAGCGCTTAGCGGAGAGCTCACGAGATTCAACCAGTCAGATTTCAACCTTGGTTAATAACATCCAACAAGAAACTAATATGACAATCGATACAATGGAACAAACCATTGAACAGGTTATTGGTGGATCAACTAAAGCAGAAGATGCAGCAAAACAAATGCAATCTGCACTAGAAACTACCAATGAATTAGTAGAGGCTGTTGATAAAATTGCAACAGCATCATTAGACCAAGTCAGTATCAGTAGAAACCTAAAAGAAAGAGCGGAAGGTATTTTAGAATCAAGTCAAGATACCGGAAGACAGTTACTTTCATTGACTGGCTTAAGTAATAACATGTCAGATTACGCACAACAACTGGTCGCCTCTGTGAACGTATTCACCCTCGATAAAACTGAAGAATCAGTAAATAAAAGTGAAACGATTTAAGCGATAGCAACTGTTGGAGAATGATAATGAAAAATAATAAAAATAGTGCAATAGCAATTAAACTTGAAATCGTTTTACAGAGTATCTCTGAAATAGATAAAACGAATACTGATCAAGCAATAGCTAGCATACGTCAAGCTCATACTGACATCGAACAAATTGCTCAGGAGCATGACGTTCCAATGCTTCGAGCTGTTATTCACTGGATGACACTGAATACAGAAATTTATGATGATAATCATCAGCAAGTTTCGACACTGTTAGAAAATGATCACTATTCAAATTGGATAGATGTTTTAGCGGTGTTATTAAACAAAAATGACTTTACTCTATTGCCGACATTACACCAAAGTCTTACTTCTCCAGATTGGATCATTCGTCCTTCTGCGCTGTTATTGAAGGGTGTAGCTGCTTGGTTGACTGAAATAAAAGCTGAAAACGAGCTATTCAATTCACAAAATCGGCCTACTGAGATTAATACTGATCTAGTCGATAATATTTTGATTCATCAAACTTCACATCAGACGCTGCAAGATCAGGAAGTAATAGATTCCGAATATGAATCAGGTTCAATCGATGTCCTTATTAAGGATCAACTGATGAAGGCAGCTGAGGCAAATGAAGATACTCTTATACATCAAACGATATTTAAAGAAATTGATAATGAAATTATAGAAAAAGAATACAAAACAGATGATATATCTTCAGAATATTCTATTAATAAAAACCTTAATGAGTTTGAAGAAATACAGTCTTCTGAAAACATAAATATGCCACTGATGGAGGCTGATTTTTTAATTGATGAAGACCTATTAGCTAAAAATGAAACATTAATAGAATCTCTTATTAATGCGTCACCTAATAGTATAATTAACGAAGAAATTCAAGAAGATAAAAGTCTAGATAAAAAGGTAAAAGACGAGTTTGAGCTCAATAATCTTGAATACGATTTAATGGATGTTTATCAAACGTTAACGTCTATCAATGCAAACTCAAGCGATGTTTTTTCAGCTAAAGAAAGCTATATTAGAGAATTAAGCCGTTTAACTGTTTTATCAGACGGATCATCTCTGGAATCAATTGAACCTATCACTTCATGGTGTCAGACCAATATTGTCCTATTTGATGCCAACCCGACTGATGAAATAAAAACTTTTATTCGTGATAATTTAGCTTGGTCCTGGATTAAAGATTTACACGGTTGTCTAAATAATTTTAATAAAAACACCTGCCTAAAAGACTTAACTAATTCGCTCACACACAAAGAATGGTTACAGCCTGTCGATACCACTGAATTAGAAACCTTATTAATTAGTTTAAAAAATATTCTAAACAACAAAGATTTAAAAACTAATGATGAAAATACTTCGGTAAAAAAATACATCTCTGAAAGTGACTTATTCGATCAAAAATCAAGCGAAATATTCGATATGCCGCAACTAATTGACGATGCTCTTATCGAATTAAATGATACTGGAGATCAATTATCTAAGGTTGAAACATCTGGCTTCCAGATTACCTGGGATGATGATACACACCCAGAACTTCTGATGGTTTATCTTGAAGAAACACCGCCACAAATTTCAGAATTACAGCCATTATTAAATAAAATCAGCACCAATAAAGCAAATGAAGAAGAAAAAGTTATTGCTGCTCGTTTAGCTCATACGATTAAAGGAGGCAGTGCCATTGTTGGTATTACTGCACTTTCAGAACTGTCTTATCGTTTAGAAACATTGTTAGATCATTCAATAAAACATAAGTTAGATGATGAAACTCTAGAACTACTGCCTAGTGCTGGTAATTGTTTGGAATTAGTCTTTGATGCCATTCAACTACAACAAGAAGAACCAGCAACATATTTCCAAATATTTAAAACACTAGATCATTATGTATCCAATCTAGATACAGATGACGAAATATTAACTATATCTTCAACTCCTGTGTTACCTGATTTTATTATCAATCAAAACAAAGATAATGAAGAGCTTGTTTCTCCTGAAGTCTTAACTGAATGTAAAGAGTTAGGTGAGATAGAAGAACTGGATAAAAAAAATGTAGAAGAAGAAATACCAGTAGAAAAAAAGAATATAGTAGAAGTTATTATTGAGAAATCTGACTTTCAATTGACTTGGAATGATGACACCCATCCAGAGCTTCTGATGGTTTATTTAGAAGAAACTCCTACTCAAATAAATCAACTTGTTCCATTATTGAATAAAATAAGTGACGGCACAGCTGATGCAGATGAAAAACACACTGCATCAAGAATGGCACATACCATCAAAGGTGGAAGTGCAATTGTTGGGATTACTGCTCTTTCTGTTATTGCATATCGCCTTGAATCCTTATTAGATCACTCAATAAAGCATCAACTTCCGACGGAAATATTAAGCCTATTACCAAAAACCGCATCATGTTTAGAAGAATTATTTGATGCTGTACAAATGCAAGAAGAAGAGCCTGCTGAATACTATTCAATATTCAAACAACTGGATGGTTTTGTTCAGACAATGAATGACGGCATCGAAGAAAATGACGAGCCACTTGAATTATCTAGCCCTGTATTACCTGACTTTATTGTAAATCAAAATAGTGATAACCCAAGCGAAGTTGAGGTAGAAAATTCTATAGAAGAATACGTAGAAATTGAAACCAATGATTCTGTTGAAACTATAGAATCTGTAATAGTTGAAACAGCTCAACTCGCAAAATTAGAAAGCGAAGAAGACGTCAATGAAATTGTCAGTGAAATAGATGATATCGTAATGCAGTTGGTCAATATCAGTTCTAACTCTAAAAATATAGGCGAAAATATAAGTCAATATTCATTAGTGCTTGAACGATTTGAGCTACTTGCTGAAATATCCGGTTACCCTGAACTATCTTTACTGAGTCAATGGTGTCAAACAAATCTTAGTTTATTCGCTAAGAATGACAATGAAGAAACCACAGCTTTTGTAAATTCAGCTGAAAGCTGGGCTTGGATAGAATTTGTTGGTGCAACGTTAAGTATGCCTGACGACATGTCTCACCTATCATCACTCAGTGTAGAACTGATGCGTGATGATTGGGCACAAGCTATCGAAATGGAAGACCTCCAAACCGTACTATTAGCACTACGTCACCTAGAAGATACAGATACAAGTATTGATACAGAGTATGTTGCAGAAAGTATCGATGGTGATGATATCGTAAGTTGGGATAAAGATGTTCACCCAGAATTACTCGCGGTGTATTTCAAAGAAACTCCAGATCAAATTTTCGAAGTTGCAGGACTACTTCACAAAATTTCGAAAGGTGAATCAACTACTGAAGAGAATAAAAAAGCAGCACGTATTGCACACACTATCAAAGGAGCAAGCGGTGTTGTAGGTTTAAATTCATTACTAGAATTAACTCATAGTCTTGAAGATATTCTGGATTATTCAGTAACTAATAAAATATCAGATGAAACTGCTGAGCTACTCGCTGAAGCTTCTGATTGTATGGAAAGTTTATTTGAAGCAATTCAAAGTAAGAAAGCAGCTCCAGAAGAGCTATCATCAGTATTAGAGAGACTATCGGCATTCTCTAAATCTTTAGATGGAAATCTACCGACAGTTAGTTCAATGCTTAAAGCTGAAATAGTTGAAATTGAAAAACAGCAAAAATTATCTATTGAAACATTGTCTTCAACTGAAATATTATCAACAACTAATTCTTCTGATGTTAACGATATATTACCTATAGATCCAAACATTGCGTCGAAAATTGATATTAATGAAGCTCATATTCGAGTGCCTATAAGTATCATCGATAAACTCTTGAACTTAGCGGGCGAATTGGTAACAACGTCTAATCAGGTAAGTGATGACTTAGCTAAATCACTAGCAACAAACAAGACGATCAAGAATCAAGATGCTCGTGTCAGTTATATACTTGAAGAATTGAGCAATACTATTTCTCAGCAAGAAAAAGATCAGCACACTCTACTATCAAGTCTCGATAATAGTAATTTTGATGATTTGGAAATGGATAGTTATAACGAGCTTCACTCAGTGGCCAGTCTACTATCTGAAAGTTTTCTAGATAGCCAAGAAATCGATAACACCTTAAACAAACAGCTCAGTGGATTAAGTGACAAACTTCATTCACTAGATAAATTGAACAAAGATTTCAGTGATGTAATTTTGAGTTCTAGAATGGTTTCTATTGACAGCATTATTCCTCGTCTAGAACGAATCGTGCGTCAAACTTGTCGTAAAACGGATAAAAAAGCAAAACTAATGGTTACGGGCAATCATATTAATATTGATACAGATATTCTTAACGGCCTCGTAGATTCGCTTTTACATATGTTACGAAACTCAATTGACCATGGCATTGAAAGCCCAGCTGAACGTAGTAAATCAAATAAAGATGAAACAGGATTAATCGAATTAAGTTTTACGCGTGATGGCAACAATATTTTGATGTCACTTAAAGATGATGGTGCGGGTATCAACCCAGAAATCATTTATCAAAAAGCGCTTCACAAAGATCTAATCACTAGCGATCAAGAACTCTCTAAAAGAGAAACTTTAAATCTCATTTTAACTCCTGGTTTTAGCACACAAGAAAAAGTTACTAACATTTCAGGTCGTGGTGTAGGCATGGATGTAGTTAATAGTTCAGTTGAAGAGCTCAACGGATCATTGGCAATAGAAAGCGAAGTGGGTAAAGGTACAAGCTTTAATTTAAGAATTCCTTTAACGCTAATCACCAATACCACATTACTCGTTAAAGCTGCAAAAAATACGATTGCTATACCGATAGATACGATTGAACAGATCATCTACCAAGAAGCAAATAATGTAATTCAGCATGATGATTCTTATTTTGTAAGTTATGAAGATCAAGAGCTAGAAATTAATTCATTAAGTCATTTACTGGAAATGTCGAATCAAGCCATTGATTACACTCAATCATTTAATGTACTAATCATTAAATCAGGCAGAAAGTTTTATGCGATTCATGTTGATAGCATAGTCTCCTCTCGTGAGGTGGTGGTAAAGTCTTTAAATCCTTGGATATCACCTACTAAGGGTATTGTTGGCGCATGTCACCTGAATGATGGTGGTGTTGCTCCGGTAATAAACTTATCAACCGTAGTTAAGCGTGCACAAAATGACAATCATACTGTCAATGTGTCTAAAAAGACTCTAGCAAATGATCTTTCAGCATCACGTGCAACGCCACAGATATTGGTAGTGGATGATTCTTTAAGTAACCGTAAAGCCTTAAGCTTAATTATTGATAAAACTGAATATGATGTAATCACTGCTGTAGATGGTATGGATGCATTACAGATCATGAATGAAAAGACCATTGATCTAGTCTTTACTGATCTAGAAATGCCGCGAATGAATGGTATCGAGTTGACCCAAGCGATTCGAGCTTGGACTGGTAAAAATAAAACACCTATCGTGATGATCACTTCTCGAACGACTAATAAACATAGAGAGTTAGCTACTAAAGCTGGTGTTGATGATTATTTAACCAAACCAGTAGCGACTGAAACATTATTAGATTCAATCAACACATGGTTAGTCGAAAAGGTAACAGTAGAAGCATAAAGAGTAAAACTATAAGTTTTAATAATAAATAAAAGATACCTTCCTACTTTTTTACACATTT
>JBALXO010000006.1:26378-34324 GCA_036960615.1 Cocleimonas sp.
AAAAAATATATAAAGATGGAACCCAAATGAATACTAAAAATAAATTAGGAATACACTTTGCCGAACTTAATCCAAAGGAAATCGCTTTATTCGAGCGTGTTATTTCCTTCAATGTCACTCATGGATTAGAAGCCACAGTCGAAGCTAATATAGATGATGCTAACCTGGTCATCAGCAGTGCTGAATCTTTTGACTCTTTAGAACTAAGCAGCGATGATAAAACAGTTGTTGTTATTGCTAATGATGAAACAACGACTCAAGGTGACTTGCAGCTTTGTCGTCCTTTGATGATTACCAAAGTGATGGGAGCATTAACCGAAGCCGTCAAATTAAACGAAGAAAAACAAAACGCCATCGCTAAAGTTGATAGTGCAGATTTAGTAGATGTATCTATTGAAGAAGCTAGCTTTGATGATGAAGTTTTTGATATTGAAACATATTCAACCATGCCAGCAGTAAAGCCAATATCTACTCCAAAAGCGATTGTTGAAGTAGCAGCTGTTATCGAAGATGAAAAACCAGTGCATCACGCCTTAATAATTGATGACAGTGCCGCTATTCGAAAACAATTAGAATTAGAACTTCGCGATGCAGGCATTACTTCTGCTTTTGCTGAATGTGGTGAAGATGCTTTAGAAATCATTAGTAACAATCATTTTGATCTAATCTTTTTAGATATTATCATGCCTGGCATAGACGGCTATGAAACCTGTCAAGCGATGCGTTCGAACCTAGCTTATAAGAAAACACCCATCATAATGCTGAGTGGTAAAACCTCGCCTTTAGATGAAGTTAAAGGTGTTATCGCAGGAGCTACGACCTATCTAACGAAGCCTGTTAAAAGTGATAAATTACAAGAAACATTAAATCGTGTAACAAAGTGGATAGAAAACTACGCACCGCCAAAACAAACTGAAACTGCTTAAGTGTTAATATAAGAAATAAGAAAAAATTTATCAATACCCCCCTTTTCTCGTCGTCGCTGGTAAACCTGCTAACTTTAAGCCTTGTTTACTAGGGGCTCCGGGAAATAAATTATATAAATCTTTTCCTTTCAGTTTTTCACCCCAAACATTCGACATATGTTTGGTAATCGCACGTTCCATGGGTTGACTACCCCCGTTATTGATATATTCATCGCGTAAATAAGTAATTACATCCAAGTGTTTATCGGTAATCTCTATACCCTCTTCTTTTGCAATTGCAGCGCAAACATCTTCATTCCATTCATTTAAATCAACTAAATAACCTGCTTCAGTTGTTTCAATAGTATTTCCATTTACTGTCAGTGCCATGTGAGCCTCGTTTGATGATTGAAAGTGGAAATATCTTTATAAGCTTTCCATTAACAGACTTTCTCACAACTTTTTTGCTCTATCAAGACACCCTATCCCAAGTTCATAAAAATAGAAGCAAATTACTACCCTTACGAGGTATACCTTGCTGAGTTCGCGAGAGGTATATTTTACTTAAATTAATATATTATATTTATGGAGATTCAATGAGCAACAAAGCAGAACTCATTAGTGAAATGTTGGCGATGCAAGCCAAGTTTATCAAACATGAGCAAAGCGGCGATTTTGACGTGGAACAATATTATGTTGGTGAATGGAAAGCCTATCGTGAGCGTTATCAAGAACTCACAAATGAAGTACGTGAACTCGCTTCTGCCGAAGCCAATTTTTGGAAGTAAGCGTAACTAAATAACCACTTACAACTCACTCCAACGTCTGAGTAAATTTGCATATACATTATTAACTTGTACGCGAGCTTTGTTATCATCATTATTAAGTTCGTTTCGATTTTCTAATAACGTCTCTATAGATTTGCTCAACTCATACAATATTTCACGCTTTGCATTTTCTTTGACCATGCTTTGTGCCCAAGTAATAGCAACTAAACGAATGCCGGAAGTAACTTCGTTGACCTTATGCAAACTGCTAGACGGATAGACAATGGCGTCACCAGCTTTGCATTTAAAGCTTTGTTCGCCTGAGGCGGTTTTAATCACTAACTCACCGCCTTGGTAGTCATCGTTTAAGAAAATAGTCGTTGATACATCAGAACGATAACGCTCTTGCATGCTTGAATTAGGACTACCCATAATTGGATCATCAACATGAAAACCGTATTGCATTCCGGTTTCATAACGCGCATAAAATGGCGTAGCAACTTTTAAAGGATAGACACTGCTTTGATAATCTTGATGCTTCACCAACGATGGCATAACCATTTGATTCAACTGTTGATGTAAAACTTCACCTGTATGATTTTGTTGTGATAGCTCAAGGTTATTTTTAACCTTGGCGGCTTCTTTACCGGCTGAGAGTTTGCCGTCATTAAATTCAGCATCTACTAGCAATCGATTCACAACTTTTAGCTGATTTTGGTCTAAAACATTTTTAATCACTAACAACATACGGTAGAACTCTCATTAAAAGGTTTAAAGTTTGAATATTACAATTAGGAATAAGCAATGATACTAAAAATCATTATCGACGATGAATCACAAGATATCCATGTCCCAGATGACATACTCACAGATGCTAGTGATTATTTCGATATGATTGATAAGGATATGGATCAAGGTTATCAAATGAGTCGAACTTGGGTTAGTAAGCCAGATATATTACAACGCTGTCAAATCGTCGCCGATCGCATTTTAACTGCGATAGAAACAGAGAACAAAGAAACTGGAACACTGATGGCTGCTTACATTCTAGCGCGTGTCCCTAGTGCCTATGCGCTTCATCTTAACAATGAAGGTGATATGACCTTGTATGATCTAGAAACGCGTTAGAAGTATTTTAAAAGACACCCCCCACCTTTTTGGCACTTTCTATTTAAAATCACAATTCTATCGAAACGTAATCCAAGTAGTAGCAATATACTTAATCCCTTTCTCGATAACAGCCGCACGATGCTGGTGCGTCCAAAAAGGAGGAAACAAAATCAATTTACCCTTAGCTGGTTTAACGCTGATTTGCTGATGGTAGAAATCAGTTTCCCCCCCCTGCTCCACATTATTCAAATACCATATCGCAACTAGCTGTCTCGAAGCTAAAGCTTCATTATCTGCATCGACATGCCAATGATAATACTCACCTTGTTGATAACGTTGTAAGTTGTAGCCCATATCTTTAAAGCGTTTTAATTCGCCAAAGTAAGGAAACTCTTTACTAAATTCCTGCAAAGCCATTGCTAGCGAACGGAATAGATTATTCTGTACATCTTGCCAATGATCTTTACCTGATACGACTAGATCTGTGGTCTTTTTTAGGCTCGTATCTTCACCCATTTCAGAGCCAACTCGACCTTGGTATTGGTCAGTAGGATTAGATTCAAAACGATCGACTATGTCGTCACAGATAAACTCAGGTAATGCGTTTTCACATTCGAAAATAAAGCTACCTTCGTTAATTTCACTTATTTTACTCATCAATACTTAAATCATTATTTGTTGTTTACATCATACAGAGTCTATTAGAGATATTCGCTTTTCCTAAAGGGATACATATAATCATCAAATATTTAAAACCAGAGACAAGCATGCGCATACGCATTAAAACAAAGTGGAGCAAAGAAGAACGAGAAGTTTCAGTTGAAGATGCCGTCAGCGTACTTGCGTTTAATAGCTGGAAAATCGGTATGCAAACCTTGCTCGAAATCGAAAATGAAGATTTTCAGATAGATACCCAACAACAACGTATCGAAGTAATCGAGGAAGTCATGGCGTTTATGGTACAGGCGCTTGATCGTATAGTACATGAAACTGTTAATGATGAAGACCGAGCGACTCTGATCAGCCTGTACGCAAAAAAACTCGCCGATCATGTCCAAGACAATGCCAGAGACTTTAGTGGCCCAGGTGATTACCGTACTCCCTTTATTGATAAATTAAATCAACGTTTTGCAGGGTATGCAGAAACCAAATGGGACAATGCCACGCATCAACCAGGATTTTCCATGGGCAGACAGTTTGGCGTGAATATTACTGAAATGCTCGGCCCTAAAGATCAAAAATGGGCTTTAGATTATATACAACAAGTGTTAATGCCGGACTTTTACGCTTTATTTAAGAAAACGGTGAAATCTATTGGTTTAGTGGAAGAAGAAATTAAAGATACAGGTGGTGAAGCTTTAGATTCTAGGCATGTAATGTTGAGGGATAAGCCTGAATAGTCTTCTTGAGTGATATATAAAAACATAATCTAACTTAAAACAAGCAAAAAGGTTCCGTCTTAGACTCCCTAGGAATCAAGAGTGTATTAGAGTAACTTCGATAAGGGAATATCAGAGGAAGGTTGAAATAAAGTACTGAGTTTTATGAAGCGAAGGGAAAGCACCAAAATGGTGGGGAGTGCCAGATTTAATTTATTCATATACAAAAAGCGGACATAAGCCCGCTTTAAAAGTATATATGTTTAATAACTAAACGTTATTTAATCCAAGACTTATAACCCTCTAAGTCTTTTTCAGTACCATCAGCATAACCCGCCTGATAAGCTTCGGTAACACGCTGCTCTTCACGTTCCGGATTCAATAAATAACCACCCTGCCATCCTTGTAAATATTCAGCGTCGATGCCTGCTTTTTCCATGGTCACAACTGCGTTGTAGTATTCCTGATTCATGCGGTTTTCCTAATCAAATCGAATTCATTAACAATACAAAAAGTATACCCGTCTCCCCTTTTCACTAAATACCCCTGATGGGGTAAAGCCCTTGATTAAGATTAATATATGCTTATAGTCAGCGGATATATCGATATATAACAAAAGGAAGTTCCATGACTGAGAAAACTCGTACTGAAGAACAAGAAATGGAATTCTCCAGTGGTATTGGGGCCTTTGAGGCTAAGAATTTTTCACTGGCGATGAAACTACTTTCACCCTTTGCCAATGACGGTGATGCACACGCACAACACATGCTCGCGATTATGTTTCAAAATGGTTTAGGTACGGTTGAAAACCCGATGCAAGCAGTAAAAATGATGAAAGCCTCAGCCGAACAGGATTACCCAATCGCACAACATGGATTAGGTTTTATGTATATGCAAGGCGAGTGTCTTGAAAAGAACTCAGTAAAAGCCGTCGAGTGGTTCGAAAAAGCTTCAGCACACGGATTACAAGGATCTTTAACTACTTTGGCGATGATGTATGATCAAGGCGAAGGCGTTGTCCAGGATAAAGAAAAAGCCAAACAGTTGTATAAACAAGCAGGCTTTGATGATCTTGGTTAGATTCGCTAAAAATCGTCAAATTAACAATAAAAACACAGTTCAGCTCCAAGGAAAGTAAATCACATGTCAGACAGCACCACTTTACACGTATTACTCAATAATGAAGCCGTTTTACAATTCGATCGTAATAAAACCTTGCCGGACGAACAACTCCAATATTTGGATAATATGGACGCGCGTATGGATGATGGCGTTCGAGATGACGAAGAAGAAGTCAAATCTCTTAATCCTCTACAAAAAGCACAATTTGTCGCGAATTCAATGATTAACGGTTTACTCAATGACGACTTTAATCAAGCCATGGCAATGTGTACTTATCTAGGTGATAGGATTCCAAATTTAAAACAAGTGATTTGTAATAACAACGAAGATGAAGAAGGTATGCAAATTGAGTTTGTTTACGATCAAGATTTTGAACAAGAACCGCAAGCACCTAAAGAACAAACCATTCAGTTTTTTGATCCAAAAGATTTTGTGAAACACTAAATATCGAATTTATCATTTTTTTATAATATAAAGGACACCCCCCACCTTTTACCTTTCCCAGTCATTAGATCCTTTTATTGTATTACTTATCAGATAAGTTTGAATCTACTTACCCCTATCATTCGTAGAATAATGTTATGTTATATCGACTCAACGGTAATTATAACACTCATTAAATATGAAACTATCCACACAAATAAAACATAATTTACTCGCTATCATCAGTTTATGTGTAGCGTTGTCTACCTTAAGTTATAACACCTGGCGTAATGAGCAAAGCGAAGCAAACAGGAACGTCAGACAAGCAGGGTTTGAGATCATAAAACATGTGGGTGAACTACAAAAAATCAGTTACATGACTCATTATGATAAAAATATCGTTAAATCTAACCCCATAATTGGATGGACTGAAGTGCTTATTTTGAAGGATTTAAGTCGTTTAATGCCTACCACTGTTCAAGATAAAGCCGATGCTCTAACCACGATTTGGGGAAAGAGTTGGCAGGGATTAAAAGATGAAGACGATCTAAGCCTTGCAGACATTGATATCGCTCTGCATGAGCTACGTATGGAAGCTTTAAATAACATGGAACAATTAGAGTAAGACTATTTTAATAGTTATCTATTACAGATAGTAATCAATGCTATTTGATTACATGTCTAATGATAAATATTACATTGGCGTAGAATTATAATTATTTAAAAAATTGAGTTGTTACTAAAAATACTAATTACTTTTTAAATTTTAAGCGCCATTACCCTTGGCATAGCCTTTCTTACGAATAGCTACTACACATTCAATTTTGGTACACATAGTGCCATCTTTAAGATGTAAACCATACTCAAACGTTGGAGTGCTTCTTCCACGTTTAGCCAATTCTTCAAAAATCTCTTGTTCTTTATCAATCGGGAAATCAAAGCGTAACTCAAGGTCTGTTATACCTGGTCGTTGAAAATCAACGCTTAATTTACGCGTCCAAACATCATATCCTTTGAATACTTTGGCACATGCTAAGGGTGCTACAGGGTCTGCTAAGCAGGCTTGAAAGCCACCGAACATACCTCCTCCCATATTGCGTGAAATCCATGTGAGTGGTAATGTAATCCTAACTTCACGCCAATCATTAGCTAACGATGTGACTTTAATTCTCATCATCCACCAAGCCGGCCATAGAGCCATTCGTTTCTCTTCTGAAAGAAAACTGAGAAATTTATTAGAGAAGGTGCTGCTATTAAATTTTCGCTTTTTTGACACTTAAAATTTCCATAGAATGATTAGTATTAATTTTAACGTATTTTTTAGTTAAACCGCACAAATATCAAAACAAAAAAGTCAGGTAAAATGGTGCTAAGACCTTGACAACCACACCAGTTAATCGTTTAATCGCGCGGCTTAGTTAATAAGCATTTTTCATTTACGTCAAATGCCTTTTTTAACTATTTTTTTAACACTCGTATCGAAGGAAAAATAAAATGTACGCAGTAATCAAAACAGGTGGTAAACAGTACCGTGTTGAACCTGGAAATGTTTTTAAAGTAGAATCTATTGAAGCCGGCATCGGTGAGTCAGTAACATTCGAAGAAGTATTAATGATTGCAGATGGTGATGATATCACTATCGGTACTCCAACAATTGCTAGCGCAAAGGTTGTAGCTGAAGTAATCGCACATGGTCGTGCTAAGAAAGTTGAAATAATTAAATTCAGACGTCGTAAGCATCACCAAAAACGTACTGGTCATCGCCAGAACTTTACTCAAATTCAAATTCTGAATATCAATGGCAAAGGCACTGTAGCTAAGAAAGCAGCACCTAAAGCGAAAGCGGCTGATAAAGACGAAGATGCTAAAGCACCGGTTACTAAGAAACCTGCTGCTAAAAAAGCAGCTCCTAAGAAAGAAGCTGCTCCTAAAGCGGCAACTGAAAAGAAAGCAGCTCCTGCAAAAGCTAAGAAATCAGCTGGAACTGACGACCTTACTAAAGTCGAAGGTATCGGCCCTAAAGCTGCTGGCGCATTAGTTGCTGCAGGTCTAGTTACTTTTGCTGACCTTGGTAAAGCTAAAGTTGAAGCAGTACAGAAGATTCTTGATGAGTCTGAAGGTCGTTTCGGCGCAATGAACCCTGGTTCATGGCCTAAGCAAGCTAAAATGGCTGCAGATGGTAAATGGGACGAGCTACAGAAATGGCAAGACGAACATGATGGTGGTATCGAGTAAAATTA
>JBALXO010000006.1:34424-53724 GCA_036960615.1 Cocleimonas sp.
TATTTTTTATTGTATTCAGAAAAGTCCACGATAACTGATTCATTTAGTTTTGCCTTGGAAAGAGCCTTAATCAGTGGTAGTTCGCGATGATAGATAGGGCTAACGCTACTAACTTTCTTTAGTAGGTTTAACTTAGCCATGGCTGTTACGATTCTATTGTTACCAAAATCATCCGTTAATTGGTATTCAATGGACCCTTTGCCTCTAGATATTTCTATAAAATTGTACCCAGTAACAGTGTAACGTATGCGATCTGTTTGACTCATAGTAATAGCATAATAAGAATTATATATTCATTCCAATTGTTTCAGATGGAGGGTTTTAAAGTAATAATAGTCAACTAAATATTGGCTCATTAATATTCACTTTTCAAAGACAGCAATAGACTCTACATGAGCTGTTTGTGGGAACATGTCCATGACGCCTGCTCCTACCAGTTTGTAGCCGTGAGTATGTACCAACTCTCCTGCATCTCGCGCTAGGGTTGCTGGGTGGCAAGATACATAAACAATACGTTTGGCTTTCAATTTACCAAAATGCTCAATGATTTCTTTCGCTCCCGAACGTGGTGGATCAAGCAAAATACAGTCATATTTCTGTTTCAACCAAGGCTCACGCTTTAATTCTTCAGGAGTGCCCATCAAATTAGATGCAAAATAATCTGTATTCTCAATGCCATTCGCTATCGCCGTTTCACGAGCGCGTTTCACCATAACCATATCGCCTTCAACGCCGGTTACATGAGCAGCATGTTTAGCTATAGGTAAGGTGAAGTTTCCAAGACCACAGAATAAATCTAAGACTCGTTCTTTACCAGTTAGCTGTAATAGTTCAACAGCACGAGGCACCATTTGTACATTTATACTGCTATTCACTTGAAAGAAATCTTGTGGACCAAACTCGACTTTTGTATCAAAAGATTCGTGTTGGTAAAAAAGGGTTTCTAGATCAGATTGTTCTGGCCAAATACAATGAACGGTATCTGGTCCTTTTGGTTGTAAATACAGTTGGAAATCATGTTGTTTCGCAAAACCAATCCATAAGTTCTGATCTTCATCAGAAAGTGGCTTTAGATGTCGGATAATTAATGCTGTATTTTCATCACCCACAGCTACTTCGATTTGTGGCGTAGTGTCACGAGATTCCATATCAAACATAAGAGTTTGAAATTCTTTTAATTTTTTACCGACTGATTCATGCAGGACCTCACAGCTCTCTATATCAGCTAAAAAGCCACCATGACGTTCTCTGAAACCCACTAATACTTTGTCTTTCTTGATGACAAACTTAGCGCCCATACGAGCTTTACGGCGGTAACCCCATGAATCACCTATGATCGGTTCAAACACTTCTTCAGGTTCAACTTTACCCAGATGCTTTAAACCTTCTAACATAGATTGCTGTTTGTATTTAATCTGCGCTTCTGAACTGAGATGCTGCAAAGAACAACCACCACAAATATCATAATGCTGACATTTGGGTTCCACGCGATCAGGAGAAGCTTTTATAACAGAATCGATCTTACCTTCATCGTGATTTTTACTTTTAGAAGTATATATAAAGGTAACTTCTTCACCCGGTAATGCTCCGCTAATAAAAGTTGCTTTACCATCAATATGGGTTACACCACGACCCTCATGACTGAGTGATTCGATAGTTGCGGGAAAAGGTTCTTGTGGGAGTCGTTGCTTTCTACTTCTGCGTGCCATTTATTTATGCCAATTGGTATTGTCTGATCTGAATTAAGAGACTTCAATCAAACAGTATTAATAAATGACACCCCCCAACTTTTTGGCATTTTCTAGAATTTAAAGATGAAAACAAGCAAAAAGTGGGGGGTGTCTTTTGAATCTATTTTAAATACGTTTTACTGGGGGTTTAATAAGTTTTGCATGATCCCACAAACTTGGTATCAGATAAACCCCAACGGTTATTAAATGGAGCATGGGGATCTGCTGAAACTTTCCCTTCTGATAAAACATCCCATAATTGTCGTAAATTGATATGTTTAACATCATCACCAGGATAAATAGCTAAACCACAAAAACTATCCAATTGATTAATTAGACCATCAGGTAATTCTGGATGGAAAATAGTTCGTGCAAGTACCTGTGCATTAATTTGATCTTCAGTTAACTCCCCTCCTTCATAAGCGATTTTTTCAACTTCTTTAAAAAAGCGAAACAAACGTTTGTCGCGTGAAGGGGTCGAGTAATAATCATACTCTGTAGCAGTCATGCACTGACGATTCTCTTTTCCTCTAAAACGTTTAACATAATCGATACCATCATTGACGTAATTAACGCGTTCTTTAGCGAATGAACATAGGCTGTGCATCAAACGCATTGTTTTTTCTTCTAAAGGTTCTTCGCGTCGGCGCAGTTTTTTAGCTATTACATCAGTAAACGGCACATAGTTTAAACCCACTTTTTCTGCAATTTCATATTGTTCACTACTGTAACCCGCTTGCTGATTAGCGGGTTTATCGATATTTCGAGGCCATTTAAAACGTCGATAACCGTCAGTTTGACCAACCTTATCGTGGGGTATAAAGAACGGAAAAGAATACAGTTGAATCATTTTTTTAGGCGAAGCTGGCGTCGTAGAACTCATAATAGCCGTCACCCCGGTGTCGGTAATTCCAGTAATAGCGTATGAATGTGTTCCAGGTTCTGTATACAGATCCCCTGCTTTGATTTGTGCAAGTTCGATAGGGAAACTATCCTTAGCAAAACTTCGGGTACCCACACGATCATTCATAAATAGTGAAAAAGCACGAAAGCGTTGATCTTCAGGGAGATTGTCCCAAGTAGTCATTTTATTTTCTAGATACTTATCTTTTTTATTTAGGTAATGGACTTTGAACGGCAACTTGTTTTCATAAGAAAAAACAGCACGCATTAAATAAATAGCATCTGCACAATCATGGGGAATCCGATAATAGTTTGCTGCA
Organism: Cocleimonas sp.; assembly: GCA_036960615.1. GTDB lineage: Bacteria > Pseudomonadota > Gammaproteobacteria > Thiotrichales > Thiotrichaceae > Cocleimonas. The sequence goes on from JBALXO010000006.1 coordinate 37,378, forward strand.
GATGGACGCATAAAAAAGTCTTCTGTCCATTGCTTGGAAACCCAATCTTGATACTTTACTTCCCAACTGTCATTCCAGTAATTATTAGCCGAAGACCAGACTTCAGCAGTAGCTGTTTGGCTACAAACTTGACTAATTAGTATTACACACCCTAAAAGAGTGCTTTTAAGTAAGCGCATATTAAATCCCCATTTTTTGTCTATCGCGTTACATTTTAAAAATATTTCTTTTTAGTAAAATTGACTATTAAGCAGTTTAAAAAGACACCCCCCACCTTTTTGCCCGTTTTACATTGATTTCTTTATTTTTATTAGTTAATTGTAGCAATAATTGCGATTAATCACTACTGCATCAATAACTTATTCTGTTTGTAGATAAGGCCAAAACGTTTATTTTTGATAGGTAAATGCTTAGCTATTAAATCTAATAATTCCTTATTCAAGTTTACTTCTGCTTCAGCTTTAAATAATGTAATTAGCGAATCTGTTGAAGTGATGTAAGTTGAATCCAAAGATCGCTGAGATAAAGGTAAAATTTCCCCAATAAGAGTAGATACTTTGTTTTGATGATTCGTATTTAAAGAAAAATTAACGAGTGATTTATTATTTTTTACCAATAATTCATTGGTTAACAAAGGCAAGTTCATTTTAAGTTGCTTAACACTATCTTGTAATTGCCAGATTTTATCTTGACCTTCTGGAACTTCAGCTTGATCTTCTAGAATCCATTCAATTTGTTGTTGTAAGTTCTCTAGTTTACTAAAACCATTACTAACACTTTGTAACTTTTTAAAGCTTAAATCTGATATTTGTAATTCAAGTTCTCCGTTTGTTAAAGGGTAATACAAATTTTGGATCTGCTCAAAAGAAATACTGTGTTTAGAATTGTATGTGTTGTTATCTATTGAAACTTTCCCATTACCATTTACATTCAAATAAATTGGCTTAGACATTGATTGATGTTGGTAAAGTATTTGAGGTATATCAACCGTCACATCAGTAGTACTAGCTTTTGAATCAATGTTGGAATGTTTAAATCCAAAACTAATATCTTTTGATTTAATTTTTTGTTGTTTAGTCTGATGATTAAAATTATTTACAGCTATTTCACCAAACCCTTCTCGCACTTTTGAATCATAAACACCGTCTAAAACAAGTTCGAAAAAATTAGTCTCTATAGCTGATTTATATTCTATATTCTCATCGAAACCTACTTTAAAAACGACTGTAGGTAATTGTTTGAAATTAAGTTTATCTAAGGTAGTTTTATTATTTAACTCCTGATCAATACGTACATACCAAATCGAACTACCGGTACTAATACCTGATTTATCAAAAAATACGGGGCCATTATAACTTTCGACACTAAGTATTAATTTATCTTCATTATTCAGCCCAATGAATGAAAATTGGCTCTCTAGAGATGCCTCTATCGCAATTTTAGCTTTTGTCCCAAATATCGAATGTTTTATATCAAATAGCTCATATTCAAATTCATTGATCAGAAAATGGTTTTGACTCTGTATCTCACCATAAAATAAGTTTTGTAGGTTATTTTTGTATTTTTCACCAAATAACCAAGCGCTAATACCCCACAAGCTTATTAGTAACAATGACAATATAAAAAAAGATGAAAGGACCTTTCTCATATCATTACAAAGTGAAATATTTCATATATGAACGACAGTATTTTTAGGGTTATCAGTACGAAAGAGTATTAAAACAGAAAGCTCAGAAATAAGCTAAATACCTATTTTTATACTAGTTTAGTCATATACGAACAAATACTCTTAATAAATGTTTTCCATAGATATATCAAAGGTTATTAAGACAGTCTAAAGGACACTAAGATTGAAGTAGCCAGTCCTTAATTCAATTGATTGAAAAGACACCCCCACCTTTTTGTGGTTTTATCCGGCTTCTCCTTACCTTTCAGGTTATTCTCTATGAAGAAGTATTGTTTAAATTCGTTCTGCTCAAAACGAGCTACTCTGGTGGCGTTATCTATACACTCCAACATTATATCGGCAAAGCTCAACTTAGTTGTTTTCGTTTATCAAACAGTAAACGTTTTCTTTCTTACTCCTAATAAAAATAAAACGCCGAAGTAACTAGTCATAGCAGCTGCGACTAGTAGTAATAGCCTTGATACTTTTTGCATTAATCCGGCATCTTGCCACCAAGCATCTATTGGGTTTAACCATAAAATAATAGTAGCCATTGAAATCAGTGCTAGAATAATTCGGATTAGATCTTTCGCCCAAAGCTGTAATGACTCAGGCACGGTTTGATAGATATTCTGCTTTTTTAGTTGGTAGTAAAGTAGACCAGCATTGATATAACCTGCTAACGCCGTAGCCAATGCCAAGCCTGCGTGAGGTCCGATGATATCCATTTTTACCCACGGATAAACAATCACAATACTTAATATAATATTAGATAACACGGCGAACATGCCTATTCTTACTGGAGTGCGTGTATTTTGACGAGAATAAAACCCTGGTGCTAAGACCTTTACTAAAATGAAAGCGGGCAAACCAAATGAATAGGTAATCAAACTCATACTCGACATTTCAACCAAATTCCAATTATTTACACCGTTTGCTAATACAGTAGCTAAAATTGGTTTAGCCAGTAACATCAAACCTACCATCGCAGGTAAAGCTACCAACAATCCTAATCGAACTCCCCAGTCTAGGGTTTCACTAAAGGCTTTGCTCTTTGCATTAATATGATCACCGGACAGCTTTGGTAAAATCACTACGCCAATTGCAACGCCTATAATAGCCAAAGGTAATTCTACAAAACGATCAGACGCGTAAAGCCAACTGATACTGCCCGCCGCCAATAACGAAGCAATCGCCGTATTTATTAATATATTGATTTGTGCGACTGATGATCCAAGTAAAGCAGGAACCATCAATCTCATAATTCGTATTACGCCTTCATGGCCACGTTTGAAATTTGGCTTCGGTAATAAACCTAGTTTCATCAATGAAGGTATCTGAAAAGCTAATTGCAAAAACCCACCAATGATTACACCCCATGCTAATGCTTCAACAGGCTGATCAAAATGCGGCGCCCACCAAATTACCGCTGAAATCATAGAGACATTGAGTAAAACAGGAGTAAAAGCGGGTACTGCGAACTTCTGAAAAGTATTTAAAATAGCACTGACAAAGGCCGAAAGAGCAATTAAGAAAATATAAGGAAATGTAATGACTAATAAATGAGTGGTTAATTCAGCTTGAGAACCATCCTGCTGCCCTTCTCCAAACATAAAGCCAGGAGCAAACAACATCGTCAGTAAGGGCGCTGCAATCATTCCCACAACAGTAATACCGAATAAAATCAAACTCAGCGTACCAGCGACATGATCTAACAACTTCTGTAGATCCTCTTTACTGCGGCTTTCTTTGTATTCAGCTAATACAGGAATAAAAGCCAATGAAAATGCACCCTCAGCGACCATACGCCGAAGTAGATTGGGTACTCGAAATGCTACAACAAAGGCATCAAGCGCACCGCCAGCAGGGAAAAAATGAAAAGTAATCGCATCGCGTGCTAAACCCAGCACCCGAGAAACCATAGTCATCGCACTAACAATAGCGCCAGAACGTAGCATTCGGCTCATTCAAAAACTCATTTAAAATAAAGTGAGCGTATTATTACTCACAGACAGTCTTAACAACAGCTGATTTATTTTGTATTTACTGAGTAGTTTCTGTGCAAAGCGACATTCAAAGGGAAGCGAAGATAATAAAGGTGTGTAACGACTACTAGCCGAAAAGGGAGCAAAACAAGTAAAAAGGCAGGGGGTGTGTTTTATGGTCGATATATAAGTCGAATTAAACTCAAGAGACATCACCCACATTTTTGGTCCGTTTGATTATCAATATTAGTGGTTCTGAATTAACAATAGGTTAACGGCAAAGCCGTCATGTTTTTCATCTCTTCCATTGCAAAATATGAATCAACATTATAAATATCAACACGTTTAATCAGCTTTTTATAAACCGTATCGTAGTCTGGAATCGAAGGTACAACAATTTTTAACATGTAATCTACATTTCCGCTCATTCGATAGAATTCAATGATTTCCGGAATATCGTTTACTACTTCTGAAAACTTTTCAAACCATTCAACAGTATGTTGATTAGTATTAATATTGACGAAAACCGTAACTCCTAGATTTAGCTTTTGTGGATCTAATAAGGCCACTTTTTTACGTATGATGCCAGCATCTTGTAGTTTCTGAATACGACGCCAACAAGGGTTTTTAGTTAGACTTACTTTATCGGCAATATCTGTCAATGAAAGATCTGCATCTTCTTGTAACAGCGCTAGAATTTTTTTATCAAATTTATCTAACATATTTCTAAACTCTTTATATTTATTGGGATATATTTCTAATATTAGTCATTATACGCCAATCTTTGGAATAATATTCGACATGTTATCGGTTATTCTCATACCTTAAATGGAAACATTAAAACAAACGTTAATACGAAAACAAGGATGCAGAAATGATAAAGCTATTCAAACAACACCCCGCCAGCGTCAATGAAAGTTATCTTCAACATATGGGTACAGCCCTATTCTTTTTTGCTTATTTTTGCTATGCGGCTTTTGCAGCTTTAGTACACGCTTTTCTACCTTTCTTATTTGTAAAGACTGGGAGTAAAATTATTTCGGAATTAAATCAACGTATGTTGATATCACGGCACAGAAATTCATAAAAAAATAAACTTGGTCTAAGACAAGAAAACAAAGAACTCAGTGAAGACGACTCAAGGGTGAGGAAAAACCGAATAAAAGGTAGGGGTGTCATTAAAAGACTAATCTATAAGTCTTTAAGAAAATATTTATACACCTCTCTCTGCTTACACTTTAGTCTTTACCTTTCACCTAAATAAAGGTAATTTGTGACTCGTAGATACACATCTACTGGGCTTACATAATAAATCACCTTCTAAGGTTAAAATATCATTATGAGTAATGACTATAACGCTGATTCGATAACGGTTCTTAGCGGACTCGACCCTGTGCGTAAACGTCCGGGAATGTATACCGAAACAACTCGCCCAAACCACTTAGCCCAAGAAGTCATTGATAATAGTGTCGACGAAGCACTAGCAGGTCATGCCAGTAAAATTCAAGTGATGTTACACGCCGATGGTTCACTCTCTGTCACAGATGATGGACGAGGTATGCCAGTCGATATTCATCCCGAAAAAGGAGTCTCTGGCGTTGAAGTTATCCTCAGCACCTTACACGCGGGCGGTAAATTCTCAGATAAAAATTATGAATTCTCGGGTGGCCTTCACGGTGTAGGCATTTCTGTAGTAAATGCACTGTCCTTGATTTTAGAAGTTCGTATTAAACGCAATGGCAACGAATACGAAATGGTATTCGAAAACGGACACAAGCAAAGCGAACTAGAAGTGATTAATACTGTTGGTAAAAAGAATACAGGCACTTCTCTGCATTTTTGGCCGAATGGTCAATACTTTGATACGGTTAAATTCTCCGTTAAACGCCTCAAACACAATTTGCGAGCTAAAGCAGTTTTATGCCCTGGCTTACATATTAGCTTTACTGAAGAAGCAAAAAATGAAATCACCGAATGGTATTATGAAGATGGTATTCGTGACTATTTAGTCGAAGCCATTGAAGGCTTTCAAAACCTCCCTGTTGAACCATTTCTGGGTGAATTCAAAAGCAAAGGCGAAGCGGTAGATTGGGCTTTGTGCTGGTTGCCTGAAGGTGGCGAGCTAGTCCAAGAAAGCTATGTAAACTTAATTCCTACGGCTCAAGGAGGAACACACACCAATGGTTTACGTACGGGCTTAACAGATGCCTTACGCGATTTTGCGGAGTTCCGTAATCTGCTACCTCGTGGCCTGAAGCTTGCGCCCGATGACATATGGGATAAGCTATGTTTTATTCTTTCTTTCAAAATGTTAGATCCACAATTCTCAGGTCAAACTAAAGAGCGTTTATCTTCACGTGCGGCTGCAGGCTTTGTCGCTGGCGTAGTCAAAGATGCATTCAGCCTGTATCTAAATCAGAACCCTAGTATTGGTGATTTAATTGCAGAACATGTCATCAATAATGCCCAAACACGTGCCAAAGCCAGCAAGAAGGTTGTACGTAAGAAAATTGCGACAGGCCCTGCTCTACCCGGTAAATTAGCGGATTGTAGCTCACAAGATTTAAATCGAACCGAGATTTTCTTAGTTGAGGGTGACTCAGCGGGAGGCTCAGCAAAACAAGCACGTAGTCGTGAATTCCAAGCAATCATGCCCTTGCGCGGTAAGATTTTAAATACTTGGGAAGTAGATTCATCACAAGTGCTCGCATCGAATGAAATCCATGATATTTCAGTCGCTATTGGTGTCGAACCAGACAGCAAAAATCTTGATGAACTTCGTTACGGTAAGGTATGTATTCTCGCCGATGCGGACTCTGATGGAGCACACATCGCCACACTTATTTGCGCATTGTTTGTGCAACACTTTGAGGAGCTAGTTAAGGCTGGACACGTATACATAGCTATGCCACCTTTATATCGTGTTGATATTGGAAAAAAAGTCGAATACGCACTGGATGAAGAAGAACTCAAAGCACTACTAGATCGTATCGAAGCCGAAAAAATGACAGGTAAAGTAAGTGTTACACGCTTCAAGGGTTTGGGTGAGATGAACCCACTGCAACTTCGTGAAACCAGTATGGATCCTGATACGCGTCGCTTGATACAGCTCACCATGGACGAACCAGAAAAAACTCGCGCAGTAATGGATTTATTACTCGCGAAAAAACGTGCTGGTGATAGAAAGGTCTGGTTAGAAGAAAAAGGTAACCTTGCTATAATTTAATTAAATTGAGCTTAATTAATAATAAAAAAGTCACTCCCCTACTTTTAGGCACTTTTAATTTTATATAGCGAAATTTTATTATTATAATAATTACTAAAAAACGATAGCTTTGAAAAATATATTATGGATGTATTAGACACTCTTTTTTCATCAATAAATTATCGAGACCCTCTCTGGATTGCAATTGCCTATTTATTTGGTTTTATTATCTGGCAAATAGGCTTACCGCCATTAGTAGGTTTTTTATTAGCAGGTTTTACCCTTAATATAATGGGTGCATCTGGTGGTGAATTTCTTAATGAGATGGCTGAACTGGGTGTCACTTTATTACTTTTCACCATCGGTCTAAAATTACAGATTCGCCAATTATTACGGCCCGAAATATGGGGCGTAGCTTCGCTTCATATGCTGCTTATTAGTTTGGGAGTTACCGCACTACTATTATTTTTATCATTTTTCAGTATCCCTTTAATTTCAGAATTGACCCTCACTTCTGCACTAATACTTGGTTTTTCTTTATCATTTTCTAGTACTGTATTTGCAGTCAAAGTATTTGAAGACAAAGGCGGTATGGGCTCTCAATACGGTCGAATTGCGATTGGTATACTAATTGTTCAAGATATCTTTGCTGTTCTTTTTCTGACCGCATCAACTGGAAAACTACCATCACCTTGGGCGATAGTACTGGTTGTAGGACTTATTATTGCGAAACCACTTTTGATTTGGCTATTAAAGCGCGCAGGCCACGGTGAATTATTAGTACTTTTTGGCTTAGCACTTGCACTAGGCGGTTCAGCCTTATTTGAACTAGTTAGTCTTAAAGGTGACTTAGGAGCATTATACTTAGGGGTGTTAGTATCTCAGCACCCAAAGGCAGGTGAACTCGCAAAATCTCTACTAAATATAAAAGATCTGTTTCTGGTAGGCTTTTTCTTAAGTATAGGCATCGCGGTAACACCAACAAGCACTAACCTAATTATAGCCTTCGCGTTAATATTATTAATCCCACTCAAATTAATTTTATTCCATTTATTGTTTATGAAATTTCGCTTACGCACTCGTACCGCAGTTTTTTCTTCATTAGCATTGTCTAACTACAGTGAATTTGGACTGATAGTAGCTGCAGTTGCTTATAGCTATCAATGGATATCTGCGGACTGGTTGGCTGTCATCGCAATTGCCGTGGTTTTCTCTTTTATCATCGCCTCACCATTAAATGTATTTAACAACCTTATTTATCAACGTTACAATCCGCGCCTAAAGAAGCTAGAACATGAAAAGCGTTTAGATGAAGATCAACTTTTAGATTTAGCTACAGCTAAAATCCTTATTTGTGGTATGGGTCGTATTGGCAATGGCGCATTTCAACATTTACAAACATCCCATGGAGATGACGACATTATCGGTATTGATTTTGATGAAGTTAAAGTCGATCTTTATCATAATACCCCTTATACGGTCTATCAGGGTGATACCAGTAACCCAGACTTATGGAATCGCTTGAATAACAACAATGGAAAACTAGAAATGATTTTGTTATGCATGCCGAATCATGAGGCTAATCTAGAAAGTACTAGAGTGATTCGTGAATGGGGGTTTAAAGGGCATATTGCAGCAGTAGCCCAGTATGTAGATGAAGAAAAAACTTTATTAGATGAAGGAGCTGACTCAACCTTTAATTTATTTAGTGAAGTGGGTACAGGTTTTGCTCAAGATGCACTTAAGCGAATTGAGTGAGTCAACTTTACCAAAATCATTCAACCATTGTTGTTAAGCCAAATAAAACTTTTAAACCCTATATTCTTATAGGAACTTCACGGTTTATGTATATTGTAGTATCTATAATCTATATAAAGTAAATACTGTAATATTTCTACTGAACCTAATAATTGAATTTAAAAACTATGTCAGCTATTAAAACTTCTGCTTCAATCACAAAAGACACACCTATTCTAATCGCAGTACCGTGCAAAAAACTGAACGACAATAACAAACTAGAAAAACGGCTACAAAAAAACGCTGGCAAAGCGATGATGGATTTCAATATGATCGAAGATGGCGATCGTATTATGGTTTGTTTGTCAGGCGGCAAAGACAGTTATGCGATGTTGGATATTTTACTAAAATCGCAACAACGAGCTCCCATTGATTTCTCGATTATCGCAGTGAATTTAGATCAAAAACAACCTGGTTTCCCAGAACATATATTGCCTGAATATCTAGAAAAACTTGGTGTTGAATATCGTATCGTTGAAGAAGATACTTATAGTATTGTTATAGATAAAACGCCAGAAGGTAAAACCACTTGCGGGCTTTGTTCTCGTTTACGTCGTGGAATTCTATATAAAACCGCAATTGAAATTGGTGCAACTAAAATTGCCCTAGGTCATCATATGGATGATATGGTAGAAACTTTATTCTTAAATATGTTCCACGGAGCGCGCCTAAAGAGTATGCCCGCTAAACTAATTAGCGATGACAAAAAAAATATAGTCATTCGCCCTCTTGCCTATTGTCGCGAATCAGATTTAGCAAGCTTAGCTGTAATAAAAAACTATCCAATCATTCCTTGTAATCTCTGTGGCTCACAAGAAAACCTTGAGCGCCAAAATATTAAAGCCATGTTGGCAACATGGGATGCGCAAAGTCCAAATCGAGTAATTAATATCTTTAAATCAATGCAACGGATTACACCATCGCATTTATTTGACACCGATAGTTTTGATTTTAAAGGGCTTACTACAGCAGATGCAGATACTATAGATGAATTAGATACTGCTTTTGATGTTCAGAATCCTAATACCCAAGATAATTCCATTAAAGAAAACATAATAAAATTAGAAAATATGGTACTTAAAAAAGATAATTAATTATTGCTTCAATGATGATTAATATTTCTAATATAAGTATTAAATGCCATTTTAAAAAAATGTAATTTAAAGAGCATTTTGAAACTCATATATCTCTAAATACAGATACTGTTAAATACCTTAATAGCCTACTATTAAGCTATCTAATGCAATACCTTAAATATAGCTATATTCAAGGTGTATTATTTACAAGTATAGGCTGGCAATAGTTTAAATGAAGCGTTAGACTACCGCAGAATTTTGGGGTTTCTTGGCTTTGCTAGGTCACACTTTTATTATTAAGTTTGTTACTTTTTATTTTTTACTGCAAATCAAGGATATTGCCCTACTAAATCATCAGATTTTAAGGTCTTTATACCGGAGGAGGCTTCATGCCAAAAAACACTTTTTATAAGCAATTAACATCATTAGTCATTTCTTTGTTAAATCGCGTATCAAACTTACACAAAGTGTATTTGTTACCGCTGCTGTTTACACCGCAACTAGCCTTTGCAGAACTAGGACTAAACCTTCCTGAAGGCGTTACACCTATAAGCCGAGATATCTATAGTTTACATATGACTATTTTTTGGGTCTGTGTAGTCATTGCCATTCTGGTTTTTGGTGCAATGGTTTATTCAATGATTTTTCACCGTAAATCTAAAGGTGCAGTCGCTGCCAACTTTCATGAGAATACAAAAGTTGAATTAGCATGGACTATTATACCTCTGATTGTTCTTATTGTAATTGCAATACCAGCAACTAAGGTTATGGTCGATCTTGAAACAACTGATGAAGCTGATATGACGGTCAAGATTACTGGCTATCAATGGAAATGGCAGTACGAATACCTTGATAACGATGTAAGTTTCTTCAGTAGCCTTTCTGAAAACAACCGTAAAGAAATGGCTGACCCAGTTGCAAGAGCAAATGCTGAAAACTATCTTTTAGAAGTTGATAACCCATTAGTACTTCCTGTAGGCAAGAAAATTCGTTTTCTAATGACTTCGAATGACGTTATTCACTCTTGGTGGATGAGAGACTTTGGTGTTAAACAAGATGCAAATCCGGGTTATATTAATGACGCTTGGGCAACTATCGAAAAGGCAGGCACTTACCGTGGTCAATGTACTGAGCTTTGCGGTAAAGATCACGGCTTCATGCCCGTTGTTGTTATTGCTAAACCACAAGCTGAATACGATGCTTGGGTTGTTGAGCAAGAAGCTAAACAGATAGCAATTGCTGAAGCGGCAAGTGGAACAAAGACTAAAGAAGAGTTAATGGTTCAAGGTCAAAAAATATACAGTTCAAATTGTGCAGCTTGTCACGGTGCTACTGGCGCAGGTGTACCAGGCGTATTCCCAGCTATAACTGGTAGCTCAATAGTTAATAACCCAGATACAGCTGCCCACATCAATATTTTATTAAATGGTGTTGCAGGTTCAGCAATGCAAGCATTCGGAAAACAACTTAATGACGGTGATATCGCATCTGTTATTACTTACCAACGCAATGCACTAGGAAATAGCGAAGGCACCGTTGTTCAACCAACTGATATCAAAGCTGCGAGATAGGAGATTAATATGTCTACAACTACAACAGATCTACAAGACGAAATCGAAAAAATTGACGGCCATGATTCTCATGATGACCATCATCATGGACCTGAACCAGGATTATTGCGCTGGGTAAAAACAACAAACCATAAGGATATTGGAACACTGTATATCTGGTTTGCATTCTCAATGCTTTTAATCGGTGGCGCTTTTGCCATGGTTATCCGTGCTGAATTATTCCAACCTGGTCTACAGCTAGTTGAGCCTCAATTCTTTAACCAAATGACAACCTTACATGGTTTGATCATGGTTTTTGGTGCGATCATGCCTGCATTCGTTGGCTTAGCTAACTGGCAGATTCCTCTAATGATCGGCGCTAAAGATATGGCATTGCCGAGAATGAATAACTGGAGCTTCTGGATCCTTCCTTTTGCTGGAACAATGCTTTTAAGCACTTTGTTTATGCAAGGTGGTGGCCCTGCATTCGGTTGGACTTTCTACGCACCTTTATCTACTACATTTGCACCAGAAAGTACTGATTTCTTTATCTTCGCTGTTCACATGCTAGGTTTCTCATCAATCATGGGAGCGATTAACGTAATCGCGACTATCTTGAATATGCGAGCTCCAGATATGAAGTTAATGGATATGCCATTATTTGTATGGACTTGGTTAATCACTGCGTTCTTATTGATTGCTGCAATGCCTGTTCTTGCTGGCGCTGTAACGATGATGCTTACTGACCGTAACTTTGGTACGAGCTTCTTTGATGCATCAGGTGGTGGCGATCCGGTTATGTTCCAGCACATCTTCTGGTTCTTTGGTCATCCTGAAGTGTACATCATGATTTTACCAGCATTTGGTATTGTCTCTCAGATCATTCCTACCTTTGCGCGTAAGCCATTATTTGGTTATAGCTCAATGGTATATGCAACAGCAGCAATCGCATTACTATCGTTCGTAGTATGGGGACATCATATGTTCCTAGTAGGTATGCCAATCGCTGGTCAGCTTTACTTTATGTATGCAACGATCTTGATCTCTGTACCAACAGGTGTGAAAGTCTTTAACTGGGTTACTACAATGTGGCGTGGTTCGTTGTCATTTGAAACTCCAATGTTATGGGCTGTTGCGTTTGTAATTCTCTTTACCATCGGTGGTCTTTCAGGATTGATGCTGGGTATTGCACCTGCTGACATTCAATACCATGACACTTACTTTGTTGTAGCTCACTTTCACTATGTACTAGTAACAGGCGCTCTATTCTCAATTATTGCAGCAGTCTTCTACTGGTTACCAATGTGGTGTGGACGTATGTATAACGAGAAACTAGCAGTGATTCACTTCTGGTGGGCAATCATTTCTGTAAACGTATTGTTCTTCCCTCAGCATTTCTTAGGTCTAGCAGGTATGCCACGTCGTATTCCTGATTACTCACTTCAGTTTGCTGATTTCAATATGATTTCTAGTATTGGTGGTTTCGCATTCGGCCTATCTTTCATTATGTTAACGTACATTATTGTTGATTGTATTCGTAATGGTAAGCCGGTTGAAGGTGGCAGAGCTTGGGAAACTGCAAGAGGTCTTGAGTGGACTCAAGGCGAAAAAGCTCAGTACCACAGCTTTGATACTCCTCCATCAAGAGCAACTATTCTTGCTGAGTCTAGCCATATCTCTCACGAAGGTCAGCACTAAGCAACCATGGGAAAGTCAGTTGAAGAATTACAGTCTATGACTGAAGAAGAGCTCCTTAAGCATCAGCGAAAAGGAGCTCGTCTAACAGCATTGATTGTTGCAATCTTGGCTTTAGGCGTATTCTCTTTAACTCTTTACATGAAATCTAAAAGCTAATTAAGTATTATATAAATGCAAAATCGCAATACTGAAATTTCTAAAAAGTTCTGGGCTAAATTATTTTTTACCCCAGTACTTTTTTTCGCATTCGCTTTTGCTATGGTTCCTTTATATGACATGTTTTGTGAAGTAACCGGACTCAATGGAAAAACGAACAATAGTGTTTATGCTGGTGTAGCGAGAACCGTTGATGAATCAAGAACAGTTTCAGTCGATTTCACTTCGTTTTCTAGCCCGGGGTTTCCAGTTAAGTTTTTCCCTATGGTAAAACAAATGGATGTTATCCCTGGTAAGCTTTATACAATGACTTATTATGCTGAGAATCGTTCGAATGAAACGCTTGTTGGCCAAGCAATACCGAGTGTTGCGCCAGGTTTAGCGGCGTCGTACTTTAAAAAATTAGAATGCTTTTGTTTTAATCAGCAAACTTTCGAACCTAAAGTGCCGATAGAAATGCCCGTGCGCTTTTTTGTAGATAGTGATTTGAGCAAAGACATTAAAAATATCACATTATCATATAACTTTTTAAAAGTTAAAAATGTTACTAAAAAAGAAGTAGCAAAACTTTAACAGGAGAAGACCTCAATGCAGTCAAGATCAGATTATTACATTCCTAGTGGCAGTTACTGGCCTATTTTAGGCTCAGTTGGCTTATTCGCAATGCTTGGCGGATTTGCAGGTTCACTACACGGCAGTATAGCTGGAACAGTAGCAATGGTCCTTGGTTTGGGCCTTATCATCTTTATGGTATTCGGCTGGATCGGACAAGTTGTCCATGAAAGTGAGACAGGCTTCTACAACAAACAAGTAGATATGTCTTTCAGAATGGGGATGGGTTGGTTCATCTTCTCTGAAGTGATGTTCTTCGCGGCCTTTTTCGGCGCCCTATTCTATGCTCGTCAGTTATCTGTACCTTGGCTAGCAGGTGAAGGAAACAACTTCTGGACGGGCGAATTACTATGGCCTGAATTCAAATCAATTTGGCCTTTAATTCAAATGCCTGATGCAAGCAATTTCACTGTCCCTAAAGGAATCATCACAGCGTGGGAATTACCTGCAATCAATACCTTGTTATTATTGACTAGTGGAGCAACTCTTACTTGGGCTCATTGGGCTCTAATGAATAAGAATCGTAATCAGTTAATAGCAGGATTAATATTGACGATTGTTTTAGGTATTACTTTCTTAGGACTACAAATTGAAGAATATTTCTTAGCCTATACACAACTTGATCTTAAATTGAGTTCTGGTATATATGGCAGTACCTTCTTTATGTTAACAGGATTCCACGGTTTTCACGTAACCCTTGGTGTTATTATGTTGACCATAATTTTAATGCGTTGTATCCGTGGCCATTTCAATATGGATCGCCATTTTGGATTTGAAGGCGTAGCATGGTATTGGCACTTTGTTGACGTAGTTTGGTTAGGTTTATTTGTTGTTGTTTATTGGTTGTAGCGCTCAGTAAGTATTCAACACGCGCCTCTATACAACTAATTAAGAGCCAAGGTAAATGGAATTTAAACATTTAATAATTATATTATTTTTTATATTCATTATTTATAGCCTTGGTTCTGCTTTGTATTACATGATGAAAGATCAAGGTGGCTCTAAACGTATGGTTAAAGCACTCACCATGCGTATTGGAATATCAATCTTACTGTTTGTAGTTATAATATTTTCTTTTTGGATGGGATGGATTAAGCCAACAGGTGTTGCTTGAGATTTAAAAGCTGATGTCATTTGAGATGAAAATCAAAAACTACATTTTTGCACCAAAATTAATACCTACTCTTTTAGCCTTCATATGTGTTCCAATATTAATATATTTGGGAATCTGGCAATTAGATAGAGCTGATGAGAAAAGGGTCATTGACCAAGGGGTTAATGATGCAATAGCAAAACCAGCATTACGTTTTAATGATGCTGACTTAGCTAAATTAGGCGATGAAATATTTCGTAGCGGCACTATAAATGGCTATTACGATATTAAAGAACAATTTCTATTAGACAATAGAACACATGAAGGTAAACCGGGTTATCACGTACTAAGCTCATTTTTGTTTGAAAGCAACTATAAACTTAGTCCTTCAAATAACTCTACTAGATATGGTGTTCTGATAAATAGAGGTTGGATTAGCTATAATGGTACAAGAAACAATATAACTAATATTGAATTGGATAAAGATATAACAGAGATTGTAGGGTCGATTAAAAAGATTCCAAGATCAATCGTTTTAAAAGATGTAGCAGAAAATGACTCATCAACTGCATTAGTCTTTAAAACAGAAAACAAACAACTCGAAGGTGTGAGTTTAATTCAATCTATTCAATTAGACAGATTGAGTAAATCGCTAAACTACGAATTGTTGCCAGTCATGATTGAATTAGATAAAACCGCAAATGATGGTTTTATAAGAGAGTGGCAGCCCTATTACGGCAGTATTGATAAACATAATGCATACGCTTTACAGTGGTTTGCATTTGCATCAATATTGTTATTTTTATTTTTTAAATTAAACATTAGAAAGCGTTAACACGTATTTACAGGAGAACATCATGTCTGGTTCACATAAAGAATTCCCTAAGAAAGCTGTTTTTGTTCAATTAGGATTAGCTGCTCTTGTTGGTGCTGGATTTCTATTAGCAGATAAGCCAGTAGCCCACGCAACAGCAGAAAAAGTAATAAAGCCTGTTGTAGCAGCCGCTGCTAAAGTACTTGCTCCTATTGGAAAAGTTGAAGTCAAAGAAGAGAAAATGGCTTCAGCTGCTCGATCTGGCAAAGAGATATACGGTTCAACTTGTGGTGTTTGTCACGACAATGGTGTTGCAGGTGCTCCTAAGCTAGACGAAAAAGCATCATGGGAAACTCGTCTTACAGGCGGGTTCTCTGCTTTAGTTGCTTCTGCGATTGCAGGCAAAGGTGGTATGCCAGCTCGCGGTGGTGATCCAGATATTACTGATTCTGAAATGGAATTAGTCGTTGGACATATGATTAAAACAGCGGGTATTGAGTTAGTTGCTAAATCAGCTAACACTGCTCCTGCTGCTACCGAAGCAATGGCAGTTAAGACTGAAGAAGCGTCGAAAGTTGAAGTAATGCCTGCAAAAACAGAAGAAAAAGCAGTAATGGAAACTAAGGTTGAAGTAGTTAAAGAAGCCGTAGTTGAAAAGGTAGAGGAAGTTGTTGCTAAAGCTGAAGAAACAAAAG
>JBALXO010000006.1:53824-70662 GCA_036960615.1 Cocleimonas sp.
AACAGCAGTTGTAGCGACTGTTGCCGCTGCTAAAGCACCTGTTGATCATTCGGCAGGTGAAGCGGTATATAAAAGCTCTTGTTTTGCATGTCATGACTCTGGAGTTGCAGGATCACCGAAAATTGGTGATAAAGCAGCATGGACAGCTCGAATCGCAATGGGTTCTGACAGCATGTACGCAGCAGCAATCAAAGGCAAAGGCGCGATGCCGGCTAAGGGTGGCAACACGAGTATTTCAGATGATGATGTTAAAGCTGCTGTAGATTACATGGCTGCTGAATCTATGTAGTCTGATTCTATGTAGTTATTAAAATAGAAGTTACAAAAAAGGCGATAATATTTGATCGCCTTTTTTGTGTTTGAAAATAAGTAAATCAAACTAGAATTTAATGATGGTTATCGTTCTAACTAGGCACCACGTTTACTAGGAAAAGGTGCAACCGAACTGCTAGGACCTTTAGAGTCTCTAATTTTACACATACCCTGCTCTTTCACTTCATCAATTCTAATCACTGAATGCATAGGAATAAAACTCCGCTTCACAGATTCAAATTCAGTTTTAAGTTTCTCTTCAGAAGGATCAATAACCAATTCACTCTGACTACCAAAAACGATTTCTTCAATCGTTAAGAAGCCATAAAGATCCGATTCATACACCTGTTTAGCGTACAACTCATAAACCTTATCTTGGTTATAATATGAAATTTTATATAGTCTAGAATTTTCCATTACGATGCGTCTACATGCAAAATTAATCAGGGAGTCTTTGTAACAGAAAAACACCTTAAATGCATTAATCTTCAATATTTGTCTAAAAAAGACACCCCCTACCTTTTTGCCACTTTTCCTGTTTAGTAACCTTCTATAACTCTTCTCATGTAGAATTATCGAAAAATCGAGTGTAAATAATTACTTATTATGTGAACTATTCTTGATTTTAACTCTCTATCTTGTACTCTAGTTTTATAAAGACTAAAACATTAATACTTCATGCCGCTTAAAGTAGAAGCTTAATAACATTAGCCAGCTTGTAAAAAACTAATAAAACAAACAAAGCATAAAAGGTCATTCATGGGGAATTTAGGATTTGAAGATGCTCGCCATCTCGTCTCTCGAACGGGTATAGGTTCAGAGTGGGAGACTATTTCACGTTTTCAAAACCTCACGCGACAGCAAGCAATTAATTATTTATTCAATAGTCGCGATATGAAGTTACCAGCACCACCGGCTATGACTGCTTGGCCGAAAATGGCGGCACTGCGAGGCAATATGAGTCGTAGAAAAAACATCAAGCGTATCTCTCGTGTTGAAGGGAAAGCCTTGCAACAGTGGTGGGTTAAGCACCTGTTAGTGACTAAGTCTCCATTTTTAGAACGGATGACATTGTTCTGGCATAACCATTTTCCTTCTACTATTAAGAAGACTACACAAGCTAGTATGCTGCATCAACAAAACTTGATGTTACGTACCAACGCGTTTGGTAATTTCGGTCAAATGTTACACAACATTTCGCGTGACCCAGCAATGCTGTTGTATCTGGACGGTCACGTCAGTACCAAAGATGAACCAAATGAAAACTTCGCGCGTGAATTACTCGAGTTATTTACTATCGGCATAGGTAATTATAAAGAAGTAGATATGAGAGAAGCTGCGCGCGCCTTTACAGGTTGGGGCATTGATGTTCGTAATGGTCGTTTTAGGTTCAATCCGGCTGAACACGACACAGGTGTTAAAACCTTTCTCGGTAAGCGCGGAAATCTTAAAGGCGAGGATATTATCAACATATTGTTGGCGCATCCTAAAACTGCAGATACGATCGCAAAAAAGATGTGGCGCGAGTTTATCAATATATCAAGACCAGATCAGCGCGTTATCAATCAATGGGCATCAGTATTTCGTAATTCTGGTTACGACATCAAAGTCCTATTGAACCAAGTACTCAACAGCAAAGAATTTTGGGCTAAATCCAATCGTGGTGCTCTAATTAAATCACCAATCGAAATTACCATCGGCACTTTACGCACTTTACCTTACACTTTACGCCGCGGTAATTTAGCCCATAACTTAAACATTATGGGACAAGGCGTATTCGCCCACCCTAGCGTTAAAGGCTGGAGTGGCGGTAAAAGTTGGATTAGTACACAATCTATTCTCAGGCGTAATTCGATGATGACTAATCTCACTAGTGGCAATCTCAACGAACGCAAAAATGGAGGTGGCATGGCCAGTAAGATGCCTGATGTAAATCCACAACAATTACAACAATGGCTATTAGCGATACCACCTTTACAGCAAATGCCGACTGAACCTGGCAAGCAACGTTTAACACGCGCCTTTGTGTTAGATCCAGCATACCAAGTCAACTAGGTAGGGATAAAAATAATGACAACAAAACTGGATCGAAGAGAATTCTTAAAGTATGCAGGTCTGATATCAGCATCAGCCGCTATACCCTTACTAACGCCCGAAATGTTATTTGCGGCAAATGGTCAACAACAAGGAAAAATTGTTGTCCTAGTCGAACTCAAAGGCGGCAATGACGGCTTCAACACCTTAGTACCGTTTTCTGACGAACTCTATTATCGCTATCGCCCGCGTATCAGCATTGAACCTCGACAAGTTTTACCCTTAAATGAATCAGTGGGTTTACATCCTCGTATGAAAGCACTAATGCCTTTGTGGAACTCAGGCAACATGGCGTGGATTCAAGGCGTCGGATACCCAAACCCCGTGTTATCACATTTCCGTTCGATGGATATTTGGAACTCAGCATCAAACGCCAATCAAGTTATCGAAGCTGGCTGGCTTTCGAGAGTACTTCCCAAGTTTAAACGAGGTTTACACGGCGTAGCTTTAAATAAAGGACAAGCACAACTCGGGCCATTAAACAGCAGTAACCTCAACGCGGTTACCATGCAGAACCCAAAGACTTTTTTAAATCAAATCAAACGCATTAGTGACGTACAACCAAACAACTTAAACCCTGCAATTGCTCATGTGAGTCAAACTCAACATCAACTCTTTGGTGTCGGTGCACAACTGGCTAATAAAATGGGAAACCGTCCTACTCGATCTGGGGTTCGTTTCTCTAAAGGTGTTTTTGGTCATAGCCTCGAATCAGTCGCAGAAATGATTCTCAGCGGCATCGACTCACCTGTATACAAAGTCACCCAAGATGGTTTTGATACGCACTCAGGTCAGCGTGGCGCCCAAGATAACGCCTTATTTCAAGTCGCTGGTGGCTTAGCTTCTTTTCAACAAGCAATGCAAAAAGCAGGACTCTGGGACAATGTACTCGTCGTCACTTATTCTGAATTTGGCCGACGTGCAAAAGAAAACCGTGGCGCAGGCACCGATCACGGCACAGCCTCTGCACATATGGTTTTAGGTGGCAAAGTTCGAGGCGGTGTTTACGGACGTCATCCAAACTTTGAACAACTCGATGAGAACGGTAATGTTCGTCACACTACGGATTTTAGAGCGATGTACGCTACCTTGGCACAACGCTGGTGGAATCAGCCTAATCCTTGGGCAGGAGCACCGTTAATACCGTTTGTTTAGTGTGTTAACCTTTTCGTATTTTGAAACGGATAACTGCAACCGAGCTTGCAAGACAATAGCTTCAGTTGACCCGTAGGGTGAGGCTTTAGCCAAAAAATTATGCTAAAGCTTAGGTATAGCTCGTCTAGAAGACGAATCTAAATTTTAGCGTATGTTGTGCAATGAAGTACGAGCAATATCTATATTTAATAATATATAAAAGACACCCCCCACCTTTTTGTCACTTTCCATAAATCTAATAACTATCACGAACTAACATAGTAACTTGATCACCAATCATAAACTCTGACTCACAGCCTTTAAACCCAAACGCCGCAACAACTTTAAACCCATTCTTGTCCATCGTCATATCTAAAATATCTTCAGCAGATAAACTAAAGCGCCCTGCACGTTCTATCAGTTTGAATGCAATGTCCTCCAATCCATCAAAAGCTCTGTAGATAACTTCTGTACAGACTAGTTGATCTGAGCGAAAGAAATCAAAATCAAAGTTATAACCTTTACCTGCGTGTTGGCAGACTCGACTTAATGCGATAACTAATGATTCATCGCTGACCTGTGGACGTAAAATTACGAACTCATCTACTGCTAGAGTTTCTGCTAATGGACGAAATAACACGCCGTCTTTCTTAGCTTCTAACACATTTATTTCGCCTGACCATTTATTCTCAATCGAATCATCTAACACTACGCCTAATTCATCACGCTGTTGTACTGAGCCAATATACAAAGCGGTATGTGGCCAATAGCCAGGTAGAAATAGATTACTTGCGACGAGATCATGACGAGTTACGATGACGTCACCAGGTTTTAGTATTGTTTGGGCTTGGGTTCGAATTTCAGGCGTGGCGCGTTTGTTTGAATGATCGCCAATTTCAGCGATGACTCTTCCAGCACTTTCTAAAATAAAGAAGCTCGATGTTTGTTTACCTACAGCAAAACTACGTGTTATCGAATGCCATAAATAGCTTAAACGTAACTTAATAAATTCTAATTGACTTGGGTGTAAAGTGACTTCTAGTTCGGGTAGACTTTGAATAATTTCAGCTAAGTGATGATCTTTATCTAAACTGTTGATGTATTCACGATTGGCATCGACAAAATTCATCATGTATTGCATCTTAATCGCGTTATCAGTATCACTGAGTGATTCATATACAGAAGTAAAAACTTTACGTGGTATACGATTTTGAGGTGACCCTTCGTTGATTTTTCGCTGTACTAATTTGTGCTTGGCCAATTGATCTATCAAAAGTCTTGCCATGCTCACTGCCTGACAGCATGAAGCATACCCAATTAGAAAGTAACGCCAATCATCAAGGCTTTTTACATTGTAAATATCATCAGAAAAATGTGCCGACATCTCCTCAATCAATTCCCAAAAGCCGCCGCGTATAGTGAGAAAACGGGATACTAGTGACCACAAAAAATCGTCTTCTTCAGGGATAAAATACCCACGTTCAATTGCCGTATCTATCGCTGACTGCTCCGGGCTTGAGTTTTTAAATTCTTCTAATGCGGCGCTTAATGAGTTGTAGGCACGGTGGGAGTTTGTTAGTAATTGGTTTTGCATTATTTACGCCTTGATCTCTTTCCAAGCTTTGTGTTGTTTAATTAAGGCTAAAGCATCTTGCAATAGAGTCTTACCTGGCTCGGTATTATACCAAGTAGAGAGCCCTGAAGGATGTGGTAACGGAATTACATCTGCCTGTATCAATGGTGAATCAAGTACAAACTGTTGTCCTACGACTTGATCGAGCTTTTTGGCTGTTAGGTATTGGCTGATGGCGAGCTTACCGATAGGGATAATCAATTTAGGTTGCATGATCTCGTATTCTTTTTCGAGCCATGTTTTGCAGTTAGCAATTTCTTGTTTATCTGGGACTCGATCACCTGAGCCTTTGGGGTTTTTGCCAGGGAAGCAACGGCATACAGCTGCCATATAAACTTGTTCTCGAAAGTGTTCTTCTTCAACTCCTATAGATGCAAACCATTTAAATAGGGTTTTACCTGCGGTCCAGCCAAATGGTTTGCCAATTTTTCCTTCGTGGATTCCTGGCGCTTGTCCTACTGTCATTATTTTAGAATGTACTGGAATACCAGTGATTACCGGACGAATCATCTTCTCGCATCGAGTACAGGTTTGGAGTTTGCTTTGATGATGGATGACTTTTTCTAAGGACATAAATATGAAAAGTGGCAAAAAGGTAGGGGGTGTCTTTTAGTGTTAATCTATTCTATCTGAAGTACAATTAAATACTCGTTTTGTATCAGATTAATTAAAATGATGTTGTCACGCTTATTAAAAAATCCATTTTTTCAAGCCAGTTTGTTATTGGTTTTATTAATTACTTCATCGCTTCAAGCCGCCCCGATTACTCTCACTAAACTAGAAGTTCCTCAACCTGCTCCCAACTTTCGTTTAAGCGATTTAGACAATAAAATATTTACACTTAAAGAGTTTAAAGGCAAACCTTTAATCGTCAATTTCTGGGCGACTTGGTGTAAGCCTT
Organism: Cocleimonas sp.; assembly: GCA_036960615.1. Taxonomy (GTDB): domain Bacteria; phylum Pseudomonadota; class Gammaproteobacteria; order Thiotrichales; family Thiotrichaceae; genus Cocleimonas. The sequence goes on from JBALXO010000006.1 coordinate 59,899, forward strand.
GTCGTGAAGAGCTTCCTGCTTTTAATCGTGCTTGGGCTAAATTAAAAGGTCAAGGCGTTCAAATGTTGGCGATTAATATTGGTGAAGATCCGACCGCTGTATTTAATTTCATTAAAGAATACCCAATCGACTTTAAAGTTCTGCTAGACCCACAAAGTGATGAGTTAGCAAACTGGCAAATGCGTGGCTTACCTACTACTTTTGTAATTGATTCTTACGGTAGAGTTGTATATCAAGCAATTGGTGAACGCGAATGGGATAATGATGAATTGTTGACAAAAGTGTTGGCTTTGAGAAAACCTTGAAGTATTTCTTTTATTATAAATTTGAATGCAAGCTATTCATAATGTCTTAAATCACTGATTTTCAACATAAGTAAAACTCATTATTAAGTTTCCAATAATTACAATTAAAACTAGTTTGTTGACAATTTTTACTGAAATACTAAATTAGAGTCATTATTTAACTAATTTTGGTCTTTATTGTTAACAATGCCTGTTTCTAATCTATATTCAAGTAATAAAGCTATTCAGCTTGATGCGACTGAACCGAAAACACTTTCGGAACAAGTTTTCAATGATCTAAAAGAGGCAATCATTTCAGGTGATCTTGAGCAAGGCTCTAAAATCACTGAGGATGGACTCGCCAAACAATACGGAATTAGTCGTGGACCGTTGCGCGAAGCTATTCGTCGTTTAGAAGCGATTCGATTACTCGTCAGAATACCTCGAGCAGGAATGCGCGTCGTTACTTTGACCACAGAAATCATGGAAGAAATCTATACAGTACGTGAAGCTTTGGAAGGTATGTCAGCTCGTCTTGCGGCAGAACGCATGTCAGATGACGATATCGCATCATTGTCTGAGTTATTGGATAAACATCAAGATTCAATAGATATATCAGAAGGAAAAAAATATTTTCAACGTGAAGGAAATTTAGACTTCCATTACCGCATCGCTAGAGCCAGCCAAAACCAATGGCTCAGTGATTTACTAAGTAGTGAGCTTTATCAGTTATTACGCATGGCCCGTCAGCGTTCGGGACAAACACCTGAAAGACCTTCAAAAGCCATACAAGAACATCGCCGCATTGTGGAAGCAATCGAAATGCGTGATGCCGAATTAGCCGAATTATTAATGCGTCGCCATATCAGCGGCTCATGGAAAATTGTTAAGGAGTTGCTAGATGAAGAAGCAGCTCAAGACAAACTATCAGAGGAAAAATTATGAGCATGGGGAAAAAACTGCAACAGGCAGTTGAAGATAATAATCCGTTACAGGTTGTGGGTGCAGTTAATGCAAACACCGCAATCATGGCAGAAAAAGTAGGACATAAAGCTCTATATTTATCGGGTGGTGGCGTAGCAGCTTCATCGTTTGGTATTCCTGATTTAGGTATCACCACACTTAAAGATGTTTTAGAAGATGCGGTTCGAATTACCGATGTCTGCTCCCTACCCTTATTAGTTGATGTTGATACTGGTTGGGGTGGCGCATTTAATATTGCACGTTGTACTCGCGAAATGATCCGTGCTGGTGTTGCAGGCATGCACATTGAAGATCAAGTGATGCAGAAGCGTTGTGGCCATCGACCTAACAAAGCGATTATCTCAAAAAATGAAATGGTTGATCGTGTAAAGTCAGCTGTTGATGCTAAAACAGATGCTGATTTTGTAGTTATGGCGCGCACCGATGCTCTAGCTGTAGAAGGTATGGAATCTGCTATCGAAAGAGCAATCGCTTGTGTTGAAGCAGGAGCCGATATGATTTTCCCTGAAGCAATAAATACCTTAGAACAATACGAACAATTTGTTAAAGCTGTGAATGTACCTGTTTTAGCAAATATTACCGAGTTTGGGGCTACACCATTATTTAGCTCAGAAGAACTTGCTTCGGTTGGCGTTAAATTACAGCTTTATCCATTAAGTGCATTTCGTGCGATGAGTAAAGCGGCATTAAATGTTTATCAACATATTAAAGACGATGGCCATCAACAGAATGTTATCGATACTATGCAAACACGTATGGAGTTGTACGACACGATTGGTTATCACGAGTATGAGCAAAAATTAGATCAGTTATTTAAGGAGGAAGGTAAGTCATGAGCAGTGCAGCATCAACCACAACACCAGGTTTTAAGCCAAAAAAATCAGTTGCCTTATCAGGAACAGCAGCAGGTAATACTGCTATTTGTACAGTAGGCCGAACAGGTAACGATTTACATTATCGTGGTTATGATATTTTAGAATTTGCTGAGCGAGCAGAATTTGAAGAAATAGCTCATTTAATTGTGCATGAAAAACTCCCAAACCAAGCTGAGTTAAATGCTTATAAAACTAAGCTACAAAGCTTACGAGATCTTCCAGTAGCAGTTAAAACAGCCCTAGAACAATTACCTAAAACTGCACATCCCATGGATGTTATGCGAACGGGTTGTTCGGTAATAGGTTGTTTAGAGACTGAAGATAATAGCCACCCTATTGAAAAAGCGCGAGATATTGTGGATCGCCTCATGGCTTCTTTTGGATCGATGTTGGTTTATTGGTATCACTTTAGCCATAACAACAAAAAAATAAATTTAGTTACGGATGATGATTCTATTGGAGGACATTTTCTACACTTATTACATGGTGAAAAGCCTAAAGATTCTTGGGTGAAAGCGATGCATATTTCACTAATTTTATATGCGGAACATGAGTTTAATGCGTCTACGTTTACTTCAAGAGTGGTGGCTGGGACAGGGTCTGATATGCATTCCTGTATAACTGCTGGCATCGGTGCATTACGTGGTCCTAAGCATGGTGGCGCAAATGAAGCCGCTTTTGAAATTCAACAACGCTATAACTCTGCCAATGAAGCTGAAGCAGATATTCGCGAGCGTGTTGCTAATAAAGAAATAGTGATTGGTTTTGGACACCCTGTATACACCGTTAGTGACCCTCGTAATGAAGTTATTAAACGCGTTGCAAAAGAGCTCTCTGATGAGAATGATAATACTTTAATGTATGACGTTGCAGATCGTTTAGAAACAACCATGTGGGATTTGAAGAAAATGTTCCCGAATCTCGATTGGTTTTCTGCGGTTTCATACAACCAAATGCAAATTCCTACAGATATGTTCACGCCATTATTCGTTATCGCAAGAACGTCGGGCTGGGGTGCACATGTTATTGAACAACGCATTGATGGAAAGATTATTCGTCCTTCTGCCAACTATAACGGGCCTGAGAATATGACCTATACACCAATCACTGACAGAGTTTAATCGTGGATGAATACTATGGCGAATAAAAAGTACCGCAAGAATTTATCAGGAACAAACCTAGATTACTTCGATACCCGTGAGGCTATTGAAGAGATTCAACCAGGTTCGTACACCAAGCTACCCTACACTTCTCGTATATTAGCAGAGCAGTTAGTGCGCCGTTGTACGCCAGAGACGTTAACAGATTCACTTAAGCAATTGATTGAGCGAAAACAAGATTTGGACTTTCCTTGGTATCCAGCTCGTGTAGTTTGTCATGATATTTTAGGTCAAACTGCTTTAGTTGATTTGGCTGGTTTACGTGATGCAATTGCAGAACAAGGCGGAGATCCTTCTAAAGTTAATCCAGTAGTCCCTACTCAACTTATCGTTGATCATTCTCTCGCTGTAGAAGCTCCAGGTTTTGATAAGGATGCGTTTGAAAAGAACCGTGCGATTGAAGATCGTCGTAATAAAGATCGTTTCCATTTTATTGAGTGGACTAAAACTGCGTTCAAAAATGTCGATGTGATTCCTGCAGGTAATGGCATCATGCACCAGATTAATCTGGAAAAAATGTCACCCGTTATTCAATCACGTGAAGGCGTGGCTTTCCCCGATACCTGCGTTGGTACAGATAGTCATACACCTCACGTTGACGCCTTAGGCGTAATGGCTATTGGAGTGGGAGGTTTAGAAGCTGAAACAGTTATGTTAGGTCTTCCTTCAATGATGCGCCTGCCAAACATTATTGGTGTTGAGCTTAAAGGTAAACGTCAGCCAGGAATTACAGCAACGGATATCGTTTTAGCAATTACTGAATTCTTACGTAATCAAAAAGTTGTATCTTCTTACTTAGAGTTTTATGGCGAAGGCGCTAAAAGTCTTACCATTGGTGATCGTGCGACCATCTCAAATATGACACCTGAATACGGTGCTTCAGCTGGATTATTTTATATCGATGAACAAACTATCGATTACTTAAAACTAACTGGTAGAGAGCCAGAGCAAGTCGCTTTGGTTGAGCAATATGCGAAAGAAACTGGTTTATGGGCTGATGATTTAGTTAATGCAGAATATGAACGTGTATTAACCTTTGATTTATCTGCAGTTGAACGTAATTTGGCAGGTCCATCAAATCCACATAGACGTTTAGCGACAGCAGATTTAGCTTCAAGCGGTCTCGCAGTTGATCTGGCCTCAGCTCAAGCAGAAGAAGCTGCTGGAAAAATGCCAGATGGTGCTGTAATTATTGCAGCTATTACTTCTTGTACGAATACATCTAACCCACGCAATGTCGTTGCCGCGGGTTTAATAGCCAAACGTGCCAATGAATTAGGTTTAGTGCGTAAACCTTGGGTAAAAACATCCTTTGCGCCTGGTTCTAAAGTAGCTGAATTGTATTTAAAAGACGCTGGTTTACTTTCTGAGATGGAAAAACTGGGCTTTGGTATTGTCGGCTTTGCTTGTACTACCTGTAATGGTATGTCTGGCTCGCTTGATCCTGTGATTCAAAAAGAGATTACCGAACGTGATTTATACACTACCGCTGTTCTGTCAGGTAATCGTAACTTCGATGGCCGTATTCATCCTCATGCAAAACAAGCGTTTCTTGCCTCACCACCACTAGTAGTTGCCTATGCCATTGCTGGCACGATGCGTTTTGATATTGAGAAAGATATTCTTGGGACAGATCAGTTAGGTAACACAATAACACTAAAAGATATTTGGCCAAGTGACGAAGAGATAGACAGAATCGTTGCTGAAAGCGTCAAGCCAGAACAGTTTCATCAGGTTTATATCCCTATGTTTGATCTGGGAGTGATCGAAGAAGCTAAAAGCCCATTATACGATTGGCAAGAAATGAGTACCTATATTCGTCGTCCTCCTTATTGGGAAGGCGCGTTAGCGGGTGAACGTACTATGAAAGGTATGCGTCCATTGGCAGTGCTGGGTGACAATATAACTACTGATCATTTATCACCTTCAAATGCGATTCAATTAGAAAGTGCCGCAGGAGCATACCTAGATAAAATGGGCGTACCTGAAGAAGACTTTAACTCTTATGCAACCCATCGTGGTGATCATTTAACAGCACAGAGAGCAACTTTTGCTAATCCTAAATTACTCAATGAAATGTGCCGTGACGAAAACAATGAAATCAAGCAAGGTTCATTAATGCGTATTGAGCCAGATGGAACCGAGATGCGTATGTGGGAAGGCATTGAAACCTATATGGAACGTGCTCAGCCATTAATTATTATTGCTGGTGCAGATTACGGACAAGGCTCATCTCGTGATTGGGCGGCCAAAGGTGTTCGTTTAGCAGGCGTTGAAACTATTGTTGCAGAAGGCTTTGAACGAATTCATCGAACTAACTTAGTGGGCATGGGCGTTCTTCCATTAGAGTTTATTAACAGTGATACACGCAAAACCTATGATATTGATGGAACTGAAACCTTTGATGTTGAAGGCGAAATTTCAGCAGGTGCTTTGATGAAAGTTATCATGACTCGCAAAAACGGTGAGACTTTAGAAATTCCTGTTAAATGTCGATTAGATACCGCAGAAGAAGTTCATGTTTATGATGCTGGTGGTGTATTACAACGCTTTGCTCAAGACTTTTTAGAATCAACAGTAGCTTAAAAGGAGATTCTGATGTCATTCGCTCCTCAAATGAAAATACCGGCTACCTATTTACGTGGTGGCACGAGTAAAGGCGTTTTCTTTAATCTAGAAGACTTACCTGAAGCTTGCCAAACCGCAGGTGCAGCGCGCGATGCGATGCTATTGCGCGTCATTGGCAGTCCAGATCCATACGGTAAACAAACCGATGGAATGGGTGGTGCGACTTCAAGTACTAGTAAAACTGTTATTTTGTCTAAAAGTAATGAAACAGATCACGATGTTGATTATCTCTTCGGCCAAGTTGCAATCGGCAAACCTTTTGTGGATTGGAGTGGTAACTGTGGAAATTTAACAGCAGCTGTTGGGTCGTTTGCAATAAGTAACGGTTTAGTTGATGCCAGTAAAGTCCCTAATAACGGAATTGCCACAGTTAAAATTTGGCAAGCTAATATCAAAAAAACCATTATTGCTAAAGTACCGATCTCCAATGGTGAAGTTCAAGAAACAGGTGACTTTGAATTAGACGGTGTGACCTTTCCGGCCGCCGAAGTACAAGTTGAATTCATCAGTCCGGTTGATGCAAGTGAAGCCATGTTTCCTACTGGAAACTTAACTGATACTTTAGATGTTCCTGGCATTGGCAGTTTTGAAGTAACCATGATTAATGCAGGTATTCCTACGATTTTCATGAACGCGGAAGACTTAAAATATACTGGCAAAGAACTACAAGGCGATATCAACTCAGACGAAAAAGCTTTAGCAATGTTTGAAACTATTCGAGCACATGGTGCGATAAAAATGGGCTTAATCAATTCTGTTGAAGAAGCTACTGCTAGGCAACATACACCTAAAGTAGCTTTTGTAGCAAAGCCTCAAAGCTATGTTTCATCAAGTGGTAAAGACATTAGTGCAGAGGATATTGACTTGAATGTCCGCGCTTTATCAATGGGCTTACTTCATCACGCGATGATGGGAACAGCAGCAGTTGCCATCGGAACAGCTGCAGCGATTCCTGGAACTTTAGTGAATATTTCGGCAGGTGGTGGTGATAAAAAGTCAGTACGTTTTGGTCATCCATCTGGCACTTTAAAAGTAGGTGCAGTTGCTAATCAGAATAATGGCGAATGGTCAGTAGAAAAAGTCATTATGAGTCGAAGTGCGCGAGTACTTATGGAAGGCACAGTAAGAATTCCATCTGATAGTTTTTAGAACAAATAGATCACAAAAATAGACTATACATAATATATGAGATACACCCCCCTACTTTTTAGGCATTTTGATTTGAACTGCTAAAAAGCTAGAGGTGTGATCTTAGTTACACCAAAGGAGATAGAAGTGAGTTACCAAAAAGAGTTTGATGCAGCCAAAAATGATCCTGAAGCTTTCTGGAAAAAACAATCTGAAGCTTTGCCATGGTTTAAAGAACCAAAACAAATCCTTAGCCAAGACAAAGACGGTATTCACCACTGGTTTGCTGATGCTGAAATGAACACCTCTTATATGGCTTTGGATCATCATGTTGAAAATGGACGTGCTGACCAAGCCGCTCTTATCTATGACTCTCCTGTAACGAATACCAAAAAGACTTATACCTTTCGTGAATTACGAGATGAAGTAGCACTATGTGCTGGTATGTTAAAAGATCTAGGTGTTGAAAAAGGCGATCGAGTTCTGATTTATATGCCTATGATTCCTGAAGCGGCAATAGGAATGTATGCCTGTGCACGTTTGGGTGCAATTCATTCAGTAGTATTCGGTGGTTTTGCTGCTCCAGAGTTAGCAGTTCGCATCGATGATGCTACACCAAAAGTCGTTTTAAGTGCTTCATGTGGTATCGAAATAGCTCGCGTTATTGAGTACAAACCTTTGGTTGATAAAGCCATTGAAATTGCCAGTCATAAACCAGATTACAGCGTGGTTTACCAAAGACCAGAAGCTCTGGCAGACATGTCTAATCCGCGAGATGTAGATTGGAAACAAGCAGTAGCTAAGGCACAACCCGCAGATTGCACACCGGTTAAAGGTGATGATTTGCTCTATATACTTTATACATCAGGCACTACAGGCAAACCCAAAGGTGTTGTAAGAGAAAACGCTGGTCATGCGGTAGCACTTAAATACAGCATGAAAGCTATCTACAACATTGATCCCGGTGATGTTTATTGGGCCGCCTCAGATGTAGGCTGGGTTGTTGGTCATTCCTATATTGTCTACGCCCCACTACTGCATGGTTGCACCACTGTATTGTATGAAGGAAAACCTATTATGACTCCAGATGCAGGTGCTTTCTGGCGTGTTATTTCAGAACACAAGGTACGCGGATTATTTACTGCGCCTACTGCCTATCGAGCTATCAAAAAAGAAGACCCGAATGCCGATTTAGCTAAGCAATATGATATTTCTTGTTTGGAAACCTTTTATTCAGCAGGTGAACGACTTGATCCTGCAACCTTTGAATGGTTAGAGGAAAACTTCAAATTGCCTATTGTGGATAATTGGTGGCAAACAGAAACAGGTTGGGCGATAGCATCAAATATGACCGGTATCGAAATAATGCCAGTTAAACCCGGTTCTGCAACAGTGCCTTGCCCAGGTTACGATGTTCAGATACTGGATGAAAATGGCAAACAGTTGGGTAAAAACATACAAGGCAACATTGCAATAAAATTACCTCTACCACCAAGTTGTTTAACCACAGTTTGGGGGGATATGGACCGCTTTGTGAGTGGCTATCTTACTGAAAACGAGGGTTATTATACCAGTGGCGATGGCGGTTATATCGACGATGATGGCTATCTATTTGTCATGGGTCGTGTCGATGATGTGATCAATGTGGCTGGGCATCGCTTATCTACTGGTGAAATGGAAGAAATTATTGGTAAGCATCCTGCTATAGCAGAATGTACTGTTATAGGCCGAAATGATGAGCTTAAAGGTCAAATGCCAACAGGCTTTGTGATACTAAAAAATGGTATTGATTTGAGCGATGAAGAAATCAGTAAAGAATTGATTGCCTTAGTACGTCAAGAAATTGGTGCAGTGGCTTCGTTTAAGGAAGTCTATGTGGTGCCTAGATTACCTAAGACTCGCTCAGGTAAAATATTACGTAAAACTATGCGTCAAATCTTTAATGGCGAGGAATATATTATTCCTTCAACTATTGATGATCCTGAATCATTGACAGAAATAGAAGCCTTAAAAGCATAAAGAGTTAACAAAGTATGAAAGCAACCTACCAAGATCTGAGCCATGGCATAACTGTAATCGATGCCGAATATGGAATGTCTGGCGTTGCTGCACTTTATTTGATGGTCGAAGACGATCAAGTCGCAATCATCGAAACAGGAACCAATCACAGCGTGCCTTTAATAAAAGAGGTGTTAGAGAGCAAAGACTTAAGCTTTGACAATGTGCGTTACGTGATCCCAACTCATGTTCATCTCGACCATGCAGGTGGCGCGGGTGAGCTAATGTATAACTGTAAAAATGCTGAGTTAGTTATTCATCCTTTTGGTGCAGCTCATATGATCGATCCTAGCCGATTAGAGGCTGGCACCATTGCAGTGTATGGCGAAGAAGCTTTTCATAAATTATATGGCAGTATTCGTCCTATTGAAGCTACTCGCGTTATTGAAGCTCCTGATGATTTTACTTTAGAACTTAATGATCGTGAACTAAAGTTTTTAGATACACCAGGACATGCACGTCATCATTTCTGTGTTTTTGATAAAACCAGTAATGGTATTTTTACAGGCGATACTTTTGGTTTATCTTATCCGCAATTAACCACCGCAGAAGGTCGTTTCTCATTCGCGACTACTACGCCTGTACAATTTGATCCAGATGCTTTGCTAATTAGTATTGATCGACTGATGTCTTACCAACCAGATCACATGTACTTAACTCATTTCGGCGCTGTAAAACCTACAGCTAATATTGTTAATCAATTAACTACGGCGGTTAAAGATATCAAAGAAATCGCCCTGAATGCTAAAGATGTTACAGAGAACCGTGTAGAATATTTACAAAAACTATTGTTACAACACGTTCTCATTAAATTGGCTGCAATGAAGTGTGAACAATCTGTAGAATTTCAAGCGGCTGTGATGGCAAATGACATTGAACTGAATGCTCAGGGTATGGATGTTTGGTTAACGAGACTAGCAAAAACTAAGTAAAACACTTAAAAAGGTGGGGGGTGTCTTTTTAGTTTTTCAAATGTATTAATTAATAATACTTAAAGATGATTTACTTGATACTCTTTTAAAAAAGCATTATTAATCAATATGTTTTGACATACTTCATAAAAAATATGAGGTATCAAATGAAACAACAACAAACACCTAATGACACATTAGGCTTCAGCGAAAAAATCTTACTTTTAAGCTTAATATTGCTCATCAGTGGTTGTTCCGGATTTGCCGGCCAACAAACAAGGCATAAGGCGACCTCAAGTAGTTTGTCGCATTTTCTCTATCCAGAGAAACAGACTAAAATGGTACAAGCAAAGCAAATTCCGCAGCTCACATTACCTGTGAAAATTGGAATCGCTTTCTTGCCCTCACAGAATTGGAGTGGCACAACACTAGATAGTCATACTGAGTATCAGCTTTTGAGTAAAGTGAAGAAAAGTTTTTCTCAATACCGCTTTATTGACACAATCGATATTATTCCCAGTACTTATTTACGACATCGAACTTCAACAGGAGGAACAGGTTTTGATACATTAACGCAAGTCGCTAGATTGCATAATGTCGACCTGATTGCGCTAGTTTCTTATGATCAGTTAATACGATCACAACATAATAGTGCATCATTACTATATTGGACTATTGCTGGCATGTATGTCATTCCAGGTAACGAAAATACCATCCAAACCTTTGTTGATACAGC
>JBALXO010000133.1:0-7259 GCA_036960615.1 Cocleimonas sp.
TTCATAATACTCATGCATATCGATAGTTATATTTCAGGGTTATATTATTTTTACTTTGATTTAGATTTGAATATTCAATGGTAATTGTATAGCGCTAATTAGGTACCGTATATGTTAATGACAACGTATTGGCTTATAAGTTTTTATATTGTAATAATTATATTATTTGGAAGGTATGAAATATTAGATAGTTAGTGAATTTAAGTCTAATTGTTTAAAGTAATTTAAATATCATAAAAAGACACCCCCCCACTTTTATGTGGTTTTCACAAAACCTGACTCTGAAGGTCTAGCTGAATATGTTCTCTCGGCTGAGAGGGATTATAAAGATACGACTCTATCTACCATAGCTATCATGCCACTGTGGTCTGTCTGACTGCCTTTTTCTATAGGCAATTGTTGTGAAGAGAAATGTTTTTCCCATGAATGTTCACAAGCGACATTACGTTCTGCTGTTTGAATTGCAGCTATTATTTCATCATCTTGCAATAGCTTTACGCCATCTCCGGTAAAAAAACATAAGTACTCTTGTTTGGCTCGGGAACAGGCTTCACTAATACCTTGCAAGATATCAGCTGTTTTGGGATTGGAGATAACTAATAGTATTTTCATGATGAGGACTTTAAGGTTATTGATTCTTTGATAGGTGAATGGATGAGTATTTTTAGCATTTGATTTTTAGTTTTGAGTAGAAAAAGTCTGGTAAAGCGAGCTAACGTTTCCAAAGGTAATTTGTCAGTAACAATTGTTTGTTTACGGCTTAACTTATCTTCTGCGGATAACCGCCACCCTTGTTTCATTAAAGGCTCAAGTTCTTTAGGTAATACTAAATGTTTGTCTCTCATTTTTGCAGTGTAGTATTTACTTCTAACAATACTCCTCGTTTGGCCTTGTTCTTGTCCTAATAGCTCTTGTAAATCAGACTTTTTATCATTCCAACGCCATAATTTCTTTTGTCCTGCAAGATATAACAGGCCTAATAAAGCATCACGATTGTTATCGTTATCCGCAAAAACTAACAGTTCTTCTGAACCTTGAATGCCTGCTGTACCTAAAACCCAAGTGGTATGGTAAAAACTAGCTAATTCCCCTTTTTCTGATTGAAAAGTATTAGCTGGTATGCATTTTGCACCAATTACACTCTCTTTTTGGCAGTCGAAAAGATTGCTGGCATCAACTAATATAATCTTCTTAATTTGACTTGGTTTTGAGGTTTTATCGAGTTCTAAAATGTTGGCATGGCACACTTGGAATAAACCGATTAATAAAACCGATGTAATTAAATATTTATAAAAGTGCGTAATGAGTTTAGATGGTTTTATTAATAAAGTTGGCAATATTAGCAGCCGCCAAACTGGCGCTTAGGTATTGCAGGAACGCTCGAATTGTCTGGTTCAGGAGGGTTTTCAAGGTAATAACCCATAAGGTCTATAACAGACATTGGGCCAAGGTCTTCTCCCAGATCTATGTCGTCGACAAAATCTTCCATAGCTAATGGTGATTTACTTTCTGCTACTTTAGGGCTGATTGCATGCGGGTAAAGTGCGTAACTTAAGCCAATTGAACCGACTAAGCTAAAAATACAAAAAATAATAATTCCTAAGGTTTTCATGTTTCTTACCTCGTTGTTAACTTATTAAGCTATTTATTAGCTGATACTCACGTACATAAAATACATAGCAATAATAAAAGCGATGACTTGAGCAACCATTTCAAGGTTCATATTTATATCCTCTCCTATATTAAGAATTAAGAGTTATCTTTCTTATAGTGTTGAATCAATTTATCAACAGAAATTGGTTTTCCATCATCTGGATTAATCACTTGTGGAGTAAAAAAAGGCACTCCATCACGCGATACTCTAAGTGATTCGGGTTGTGCCCAAATTATGTAAACAAATGAGAATATGCTTAATAAGGTACAAAAAATAGCGAGTATCTTAAGTTGAATATTAGAGTCCTTTAATACCATTTCTAGTTTTTCCTAAGCAAGACTTGCCAGTAACGATCTTTTTTTATAGTGGCTAAGTGGCTGCCTTGTAAATCAGACATCATTGGCGGTATTGCTTCAACTGAAGTAGAGTTGTCTATTCTAATCTCAATAGTATCACCTGATTGTGCTTTAGCCATTGCTGCCTTGGTCATTAACTGCGGTCTTGGACAGGAATCTCCAATGCAGTCGACTACTTCTTTCACTTCTATTTTTGTACCGTCTTCAAGTTCAGTCTCATAACTTGAAGTTGCATCGGCTGTTTTCTTTTTACCAAAAAGTCCCATGATTTCCTCCTTAGGTAGCCTGGTTCTGTTGATTGTCTGGCTGTTTGATTTCATTCTTACTTTCTTTTTTAAGGATAGCTTTGTAAATGGTAAATAGTACAAAAAATTGAAATAAGCCAAAGAAAATTGCGGGAATCCCCGTGCTTTCTTGAAGCGTTTCTGCGTTAGCAAATCCGAGTTGTAAGGTTTCTAAATTAAACTCTCCTGTCATTGCTGGTGGAGCAGGTGGCCAATACATAAATGACCATACTAGCGAATATAAGAACATCCCAATAAAGGTAAATAGTAATGCCCAAACCGCACCAAAGTTCCCTTCGCCTGCTTTTACCCATGTAGATACTGTACAAGCTCCCGCAAGCACCATTCCTATTCCAAAAATGAATAATCCAATGATTTGATTAAAGCCCACATCAAACTGCATGGTCTTACCTTCGCCGATAGATATGAACCCTGTAAAGCCTATGGTTAATATCATCATAGCTATAAGCAAAGCTTTGGTGTTTCTATAGGTTTTAAATAACATTGCATCTCTTAATGCGGCGGTGTTACAAAATCGTGAGCGTTGGACTAGAAGGCCAATGATTGAGCCAAATAAAAAAGCAACGAAACATTCTCCAAGAACTGACATATCTAACTCCTACATTCCTAATGATTTTTTATAAATTATCGTACCTACCCATGCGCCAGCTATGATGCCGACCATAGATAGATATCCGCCTAAATTGAGTTGGGGTGTTAAGCCAAAAAAAGTTGAGACATTACATACAAAGGCAAGACGGATTCCGATGCCCATCATTAAGCCGCCGATGGTTATCATTACCCATTCAGATAAACGTCGTGGAAATCGTATATAAAACTCTTTGCTGGCAACAGCACCTACGACAGCTCCGAATAACATTCCTAAAGAAATATAGATTTTCCAGTAGCCTGCATCCGGCGTGAATACTAATTGCCAAAAGGGGATATTATTGATGGCATCACCCATAAAAAATTGAGCAATTAAACCGGTCATCATGGTTTCACCGCCACCAACAGTCCAAGCACCCACAATAAGAAATAGAAAAATATCAAAGAACGCAATAATCGCGAGTGCTATCCCTGGGTCGAGTGTTTTTTTGAAAAAATCCATTTATAAGAATCCTTATATTTATATTATTTGATCTAGTGTTTTGCTTTCTTTGTTTTTGTAAAATAGGTAATCAGCCCCGTTATGTCATCATCTGTTAGAGGATTTCTAAGTGCTATTTTAGATGTTCCATGAACACCCACTAAAATCCGTGCTAACAATTCTTCTCGTGACATTTTTTTAGCCATTTTAAATAACGAATAAGCGGGCGTTTCACTCTTATCATTTGGTTGATTATGACAAGCCTGACAATAATGCTTATATATGCTGATGGATGTTTTTAGCGTTTTATTAGACAGATGTTGAAACTCGAAATTATTTACTTTTAAAGGCATTGATAAGATTAAGGAGTCCAAATTTTCATGAAGTCCTTGCAAATTTTCGGTTTTAAATGCTAAACGAGCTTTATTGAAACTCTCTTTATGTAAAGAGTTGTTTGTATTAGCTGAGCTATGTTGTCTACAGAGCCATCCTACAGTGCCTAAAGCACCTTTAATACGTTGCTTTAAGCCTGTTTTATGATGTTCTTTAGTCTCCTTGTGTTGCAATCGAGTCAAATCGCCTTTAATTACCAATAACTGTGCACTGCATAAACGTGCATCATATTGAAATGCATTTAACTCTTTCGCAACACTAGGATTAATCAAAAACAAGCTTAAGCAACAAACAGTCGTACTTAAAAATCCAAATCGCATTATCTAAGAAAAATTAATTTAGAAGTTAGTTGCACTTTCCATAGGTAAGTCAGCTTTAGCACTCCATTCAACCATAGAACCATCATATAATTTAGATGATTTATTACCCATGATTTCGCTGTTTACAAACCAACCAACTGATGCCCAGTGCCCAGTATTACAATAGCTAATCTGTTCTGCGTTTGGATCAATTTTAGCTAAAGAATATAACTTAGATAGATCACTTTTATTTCTAAAAGAACCACCACCATTCACTGTCATCCAACTCTCTGGTAGATTCTTTGAGCCAGGGATAGTACCGCTACGTTTACTTTTAGGGTGACGATTGATACCAATAAACTGATGTTGAGGTCTTAAATCAACTAAGACTGTTTTTCCATCACCCATGGCTTTTTGAACATCTGAAGCAGTGGCCATCATGTCAGGTCTTAAATTAGCCTTAAACGTTTTGGCTTCTACCTTATTGTTACCTTTTTCTATCTTGTTTTTACCACCAGCGGCATAAGCTAAATATCCACCATTCAAAATAGAGACATTGTCGTGTCCTAGCACTTTCATAGTCCAATATACTCTCGTTGCACTTCCCATATCTAATGCATTTTTACCATGATGAGAAACGACAACGTGAGTATTATTATCGATTCCAAGATCGCCGATTAATTTAGCAATTTTATCGGTTGCAGGTAGTTGTCCAGGAACATTATCTACCATTCCACGCCAGCCACCTTTGAGATAATCGGTATACACGGCGCATGGTATATGACCTTTTAAATAGTCGGTTCGTGAGCCACCATCTAATGCATTTCTAATATCTAAAACACGAACATTTTCATTGCAGGAATTAGCTTTAACCCACTCTACATCAACTAAGGGTGTTGCTGCTTGGGCATTCATGCCAACTAAAAGTGCTACTCCAGATATAAGTTTTACTATGTTTTTATTCATTTTAAATCCTCCGTGCCAAGCTAATGGCTTTGATTAAAGGGTAATACATTTTTTATTTTTTATTATTAAGTCTAGTACATGATCCCAATCTTTTGATTTCATTAGATCGGGGTTCAATTCCAAAATGTGGTTTTTCTTATCATTTTTAAAATAATTCATGAGTTCTTTCGCAGACGGATAGAGACCACAATCAAGAATTAAAAAACTTGAAGTGTCTTCGTCAGAGGTTAATGACATGGTCTGCCTTTTTTAGATATTCATTTAATTGTGAGTACTGAATGCGATCTAAACTGGGGTCGTCTATTAACGATAGGGGTTCTATTTCAGTTAACTCGAGTAACTCTGCTTGAGCTAAATTTTCTTCTGATTCTTCTACGATTCTATCTACGAATATCAAATCAACTCCGTGCCCAAATATTGTTAAGCCTGCGGAAACGCGCATGGCTTCAGCATGATCACGTTGGGCAAATACAAGAATTTGGCATGTTTTATTCATTTCAAAATTGATATTCCAAGCATTGTTTACTACATTTATATTAGTACATCCTAATTGATAGATAGAATGGGTTGGTAGTATTTATTGCCAACGATCAATTTAGAGATAAATAGAGGTGGTTAAAAAATGTCTATTTTTGTTGAGCCACAGACAATTCTGGCGCATATGTTTGAGGCATGTAGCACTGATCAGATTAAAGAATTTATACCCGAAAAAAGGGGATTTCGTATTCACGGGCATAGCACTACCATTCGGCTAGAGGCTGCTTATTGGTCTGTGGTTGAAGAGATGGCGCGTGAAGAGAAAATGACTGTAAGCCAGTTAGTAGAAACAATTCATGATACTTGTTTGGTAGCGAATGATAAGAACTTAGCATCTTGTCTTAGAGTGATTTGTTTAAAATATATTAATTTATATACTTAAAAAAGACACCCCCTTACTTTTACGCTGTTTTGCCGTTTTTAATGGAATTTAAATAGGGTTTAGGAAGATTATTTGCCTCTTAATTTATGTTTTAATGCTCGTTTTTGGTAAAAGTCATCCCGATAAAATTTAGCATCTTTCAATAAATTTTCTACAGGCGCATCCATATTTTTCGCATACTGAGTAATAATTGTTTCCATATCAATATCATCTGCATTAATGCGTGCAAAACTTTCTAAGCGAGTTTTTAAATCTAACGATTTAAATTCCATTCGATTTACATCAATAATTTTAAATTCATACGTTGAATCTGCTTCGATTGATTTTTTCATCAATATATTCCCGTGAGAATAATCGTGATGCAGAATCTCTAACTCATGTAGTTTGTATGTGAAATCAGAAAAATCTTTAAGTATCCGTTCTCTGTTTCCCAATTCTTTATTTATCAATACTTCATGAATGGTTTGATCGTATTCGAAATACTTTGAGATGTAATAACTTGTGGCGAGTAGGGCGTTTTTACTTTGCTCAATATACGCAATAGGTTCTGGGGATAATTCTGCGCCAATCTTTAGAGAATATAGATAAGAACGTTTGGCTTTTGATGGACGTAAATAGCGATAGGCAAAACGATTGACTAAATTAGGAACTCGAAATTTTTTAACGACATAGTTTTCGTTTTCATAATTTACAACTCGTATCACATTACGCTGGTCGTACAACACATGCGATGATTTTTGAAAGTACGTTTCGATATTCTCAATGAATGGTTTGATACTTGAGTATTTTGGATTGATTTCGTAAATCATGAATGTTCACTTTGTGTAATGAGGTAAACAGGTGATCCGCTAATTTTAAAGCTTGTATCGTTCTGTTCTAACCCGTCACGAGTAATTAATTTTTGGGTTTTGGTATCAATATTCATAGGTTGGTTGTTATCAATGCTATCTGAGATTGACCAAAATACTTCTGTTTTTTTGATGTCTTTAGAATCATCTTGATTTTCGAATGTTGCGCAATAAACACCATTATCATTTTTTAAATTAACAAAATTGGATTTTTTTAACTGTAACAGCATTGTTTTAAAAGCAGTATAAGCAGGATATTTTACTAGTTTATTTTCACGGTTATCTATTAAGCCATAACCTGGCGCAATCAATTGATGCCAGTAAACATTTTTCACAACGCACGAAGCTAAGGCTAGTAAATAATAACGCACTAGAAAATCTGCATGTGTTTCTAAATCAACGCAATCATTTTCACTAGTTGGAGCATAAGGTGCTGTGTTTGTAATAGGC
>JBALXO010000134.1:0-7190 GCA_036960615.1 Cocleimonas sp.
GTAACCGATAATGATATTCAAAGTATTGCTACTACACATAAGGATGAGAATAGCATCAGAAGCTTGTTAACTAACAATGATGAAAGTATTCATTCAACCCAATATAGCCATATTAATGTAAATATATTTCTATCAAGAATTAAGCTTCCTAACAAATATCTCGAAGCGATAAAAACGATTAATAATTTAAGTTCCGTTGAGGCACTAATTAGACATTGTTATCAACTTGACTATGAAACAAAGCTGCAACCTAAAGATTTTGCTGTTGAACAATTTATACCGCTGTATCAATATTTAGACGATGCGATATTATTTAAAAAGCAAGGGGTGAATATTTTATTACATGGTGAGCCAGGAGTCGGTAAAACGGAACTTGTTAAAACGTTAGCTAAGTCATTGAAGTGTGATTTATTTGATATAAGCCACAGCAGCGATGAATATTCTCAAGATAATATTTCGAAAACGATGGTAAATGAAATTGAAAGAACTCAAACAATATGTGGGCAACTAAAAAACATTATTCTGTTTGTTGATGAGTGTGATGATTTTTTCCATGAAAATCCATTATCAGGCCGTAATCTACGTAAGCATCAAGTTAATAAGTTGCTTGAAAATACACCAATACCTACTATTTGGGTAACCAATCGACCTTATTCTCTGGAAGATGCGTACATACGTCGTTTTGATATGGTGCTTGAAGTTACATCACCAGACGCTGAGAGTTATGAACGTAAAGTCAGACAATTTAGCAGAGGATTACGCTTGTCTAGCAAATTTATTGCTCATATATGTCAACACAAAAACTTATCTATTGCTCATATTGAGAAAGCGATAAAGGTAACTAAAACATTTTACTTAACTGCTAGTGATGCCCAAGAACAAATAACCGTATTATTAAACGGTTATTTAAATGCGGGAAGCTATAAAAAACTACAAATTCAGCCTGCAAATACGCTATTAGAATATGACCTGTCGTTAACCAATAGTATAGGGCATGACTTAAAAGCTGTGCAAAATGGCATTAATCGCTTAGGTGAGTCTCGTATATTATTATATGGACCTCCAGGTACGGGTAAATCTGCTTATGCGAAATTTTTATCTAAAGATTTAGACCTACCTTTAATAATAAAACGAGGCTCTGATTTATTAGGCTCCTATGTTGGTGAAACAGAGAGAAATATTGCCGCAGCTTTTGAAGAGGCCAAAGACAAAAATGCCATTTTATTGCTCGATGAAGTTGATAGCTTTTTAAACTCACGAGAAGGGCATAGCAAAAGCTGGGAGTCTACGATGGTTAATGAAATGCTCACCCAAATGGAAACCTTTGATGGTGTCTTTATCGCAACCACCAACTTTAATCAAAAATTAGACCACGCAGTCGCAAGGCGCTTTGACTTCAAGATCAAGCTCGATTATTTATTACCTACTCAAACGTTAAAAATGTTTAAACAGTTTATTTATTACAGTAGTAAAGATACTAGAGAGCAGTTATTGAAGCTCAACAACTTAACACCCGGAGATTTTGCTGTAGTCTCACGAAAATGTTCACTATTAGGAACGTTTGATGAAAATTCTGTCTTAGCATTATTACAACAAGAGTCAGCTTATAAAAAGCCTATAGCTAAATCTATTGGTTTTGTTAAAGCTTGATGGAAGTATAAGACGTTTCAGGTAGAAGTCCCCCAACACACAAATACAAGCTACACACCTCTAAGCCCGAAATGACAATAGATAGTTAAACGGGTAAAAATATAATTTATTTGAAAAATTAGATAGCAAGGTTCACTCGTTATTATTATTCGCAACACCAGTAGGTGCATACGCGGGTAGTGTTCATTATATATTTATCGAAACATCAAAGCTTCATCGTTATTTCAATGCAATATCCAAAGTGTTCACCCTAGAACGAGTGGAATGATATTAATTAATATCTTATAGTATTATTTAAATTTACTTAACATATTTGGCTACAACTATCTTGAAAAACATAAAGGAATGTAAATGAGAATTCAGGACAAAGATTATTATTATGGAGCCGCATTAACTCAAATTATAGAGTTCCCTTCTTACACAGCAATAAATAAGATCACATCAAAAAATGGTTTGTTTCAACTAAATGAGAATATAAGGTTCCTTATTAAATACTCTACGTCTGATCAAAGTGATTGGATGTTTACTTTTCGTAAAGACGACTTTAAGGATCTATGTGACTGGGACTATTACCTAGTTTTAGTCTGCTCAAATGAGACAATATGTTTACTTTGCAGTGATGATATATCCCAATTGGTCGACATAGATTCTGATGCAGCTCAGTGGATTAATGTTATACATTCTACAGGTGGACAGCATAATGTAAGAGGGTCATGTGGGAGCTTGGATAAAATGATTCCTCAGAATGCATTTCCCAAGAATATGTTAGGTGAAGTTACAAAACTTAATGATGAATCTACATGGCCAGAGTTATGCCAAATCAGAATATATGAAGAGCATCAAGGTATTATGTTAACCACAACGGATCGTGAATTTGATTTAGCTGATAATTTAATGTCTTTTTATGCTGAAAGAGTAAATTATTTTGGGCTATCTAGCTTAAGTACTAATAAATGGGGGAGGTGGGACGAAAGCAATATCAAAAAGATAGAGAAGTTAATTAAAACTGATTTAGAGTTCGATGGTTACTCAGTAGCAATCAATAGAATGTCTGAAACAGGTGGTTATTGTTCAAATGAGTTTGTATGGCGTCTTGATATAGATTCTCCTATCGACGATGAAGATAACGACGATGAAGATAACGACGAATACCTTTTAACAGACGATGATGATATCGACGATAGTTCAATCGAAGAAAACCATGTTCCCCCTAAATATAGGGATATTTCAGAATCATTTCCAAAATTTGTTTATGCGAAAGACAAGAGCATTTGTTCGATTGAAGTTGACATAGACGCTTTAAATTTAATTGATGAATACAAACACGGAGGTTGGGAAGAGTTAATATCAAAAATTTCGGCTGACTGGGTGAGTGACAATTCGTATTCAGGTAATGGATCTATCTGGGGATGGGCAAGTCCTAGTGTTAACTTTCATTATCACACTTATTCAAAATTTTATGCTGTTATTGGCATGCCAAAAGCTTTTGAAGATTACCTGAAAGATAAAATTAGTGTATTGGGTAAACATGTACGAAAAAACTCTGATTATGTTGTTCCAAATAGAAGAGAAGGTTGGAATGTTTGCTGTCATATACAAGACAATAAAGCGTGGACAGTAATAGATGATGCATGTTGGCAAGAGGTGATATTAAATACATAAAAGCGCAAATAATTAATTTTTAAAGGATTGTTATATTAACCACATTTACCATTAGGGAAAAATAGTATGAGTGAAGTAGTAATTGAAAATAACCCATGCGGTGTTCATAAAAAACATAAATCTTATGACTTAAGTGGCGAATGGCTCGAGTCGCAACGTTGTTTAAAGTGTAATGATATTTTTGAAGTTTGTACTAAGTGTAGCGATAAGCAATTTCCTGTTTGTGACGGCATACTCAAAAATAAAAATGATACCTTCCCTGATAATTTTTTTATCGCAGTTAAGAATAATAAATTTGACAGTATCCAGAGTGTTTTGTCTTCAGAAAATGTATTTATTGATGAAGTTTTTGATAAAATGGTGATACGGCACTAGTAAGTGCTGCAGTGAGTCAAAATATTGAAATGTGTACATTTCTTATCGAACAGTGCAATGCATCACCTCTGATTAGGAATAAGAATGGGCGTACCCCTTTAATTGAAATGATACGTTGTCGCACTCTTAAAGTTAAAGGACTTAAGGAATTAATTTTGTTATTTCGTTCAACGATTGATGAACAAGATGCTAGTGGAAAAACGGCATTAATGTTTTCCTCAACAGGGGCTGGGGTATTTGGTTCAAAGAAGGGCGATATAAAAATAATTCAACAATTATTAGATCTTGGAGCTAATATTCATTGTAAAGACAAAAATGAAAACACAGCGCTAATTTATGCAATAGAAAGTAATAAAAAGTAATAAAAATAGTAAAACAAATAACAATGAAGAGGTTGTTTGTTATTTAGAAAGTAAAGTCATTTTACAAACAGCGATGGATTATTTTAGAAGTGATTATTCTTATAATTTTACCGAAGGTGGCGAGTTAATAATACACAAGCGTAAATAGGCCAAGGTTTTGTAGTGACCTTGTAACAGATTTTGTTACAGGGTCGTCTTATTCCTTCGTTGTACCTATGTGACCTCGTCTTATTTTAATAAATGATGATGTAATCAATTGTTTTTCATAATTAAAGTTCCTATAACCTATCGTTGGTACTCATTCTGTTTTCAAACTTCTGATGAATCGTTCCATTGTCCCAACAATTACCGCGGCGGCCAATACACTGCGTTATTTAATAACGCTAAAGTCTTTGTCTGAATTTCCTGCTTGTGTAATGTGTTCCTTGATCTTAATTAAATACAACGCCTTTTAACTTTCGTCGGTTATCATATGTCATCATTCATGCTTGGACCGTTAACTCGCTATCTGGCGAATTTTAAAATGCCCTGCCAATGACTTTTCTAGAAACAAATCAAGTACAACAGCAAGATAAGACCAGCGATTACCTGTCCAAATGTACGTCACATTTCCACACCAATATGTATTAGGTTCAACAACAGCGAATCACTTTAACTTTGTCTGAGGAATTCAGGTATATCTAACGTTTTATCATTAGCTTGCTCTTCGACAGGCAGTTCTTTGACGCGTAGCTCCTTGAAAACTGCCCCAAGATGAATAGAATGAGCATTCTCGGGCTGGATATTAGTATGGAATACCAGGTTAATATCTTCATGAGCAAAACCTTTCAATATATCTACACACGCTGTAAATACTGATAAATCAGTGAACTCTCCGTTTGAAACAATAACCAAAACAAGACCTTCTACTTTTGAAAACTCATTAGCAGCAAGGCTTATTTTATCGGCAGCTTGGTATGCAGCGAAAGGAAGTTCGAATACCGTCGCAGCAGCGACTTTGGATGCTTCAAAATAATACCCCGATTTTAAAGTATCAGACAGGTCTTGTAGCTCTATACATGAGATTGAAAAACCACAATATAGGTGAGCATACATCGCTATTAATGACTCTATCATCATGGGAGTACATTGATTAACTTGAATAAAATAAGCAGATGTGGCTTCTTTTATTTTCTCATGCAAACCAACAAGTTCTTCACTTAAAGTCGAGTCAAGTGGATCGACCATCATGATGCCTAAAACCTCAATTCCACTACATTTTTGGTTAATATGGCTAATATATTCAATAGCACGTTTAATTGCGGCAGCTTCATTATCGATAACCATCAAGTTAAAGCCTTTAGCTAACTTAGGCTTATCAACCTCCACTGCACTTATGTTCTCACTTGATTGATGAGGAACATAAATAGTTTCAACAAAACCATGTTCCCAGTCGTTGTTAAAATTGGTTAACGCTCTTTCTGAATTTTTACCAGACGCTATAAATGTCTTTGTAACCTGTCCATCATTCATTTTATTCAATGTCCTTATTTAGTTAAATACAGAGCGGCAATGCCATGCTAATGATATTTGATTTTTCCAGTTAACCGAATTAGGATTAAATAATCGATAGCCTGTCCATATAGCTACTGCTCTGATATATAAGCTATAGCTTTATCAAGTAATCAATATTATATCGATTGCAGCTGAATCGCTATCAATTCAAAAGGTATTTATGCGATAGGATACTGTGAGAACTATAGCTGGACACGACTTGTCGTTGCTATTTAGATGGCCTGCCCAATATGTACTAATCCATAGGATAGAAACAGTTTTAGACGTTGTTATCTTTTAGGTTAATTTGATGAAATAATATAAAACTCAGGTCTCTAAAATAATGTGCATCACGAGGTGTTGTTGGTGAGTGATTTTATAGCCTCATAATTCTGTCATTTTAGAAGGTAGTTGATGCGTTATAGTTGGCCATTATGACTTTTAAAAGGCACCCAACCATTAGAATAAATCATCCGAAAACTTACTAGCCTGATTTGCACGCGTGTTGCACGCGAAAAACAAGAAGTCAGTAATGACGAAGGGTGTAGGGCGAATGAGTGAGAGTTCGAATCTCTCGCTCACCGCCACATTTCATAGATAAGCCTCTGTTTTTCAGGGGGCTTTTTTATATCTGCTACTTTCTGAGCCGTCAAGAATACCGTAAAACACTCTCATTACGATAAAAATATACCTCATATGAAATTAATCGAACCTGATCTTTTATTAAAACCCCATAATTTTATTTAAGGTTGCAGGTGATGTGCACAATTATATTAGTTGTGCCATATAATTGCATCAGAATTGCCACTCATTATCATCTAATACAGTCACCTAATTATATTTACTGCGACCACTGAATAACATTAGGTTTGAGATTAATATATATAGTTTGTTTGGTACGCTTTGCTTTTGAGTTACTAACGACAGCTCAGAGCCTATTGCTACCGTTAGGTATTTATTGTGAAGACAGAATTATCCAATAAGTATTATAAATTATAGTGTTCTCTCAAAACTAAATATTCATCGGTTTGCTTGTATTTGACTAATGTTTCGTTGAAAAGAGGAATATAGGTTTTATTCTTAAATGCCATTCTATAATGGGTTTCAGGAAATATTGGGTGGAAAGTAAATAGCCTCGTTATGTCATTATTGTTCATATTCAATTCATGAGTAAAATATTTGAAAATATTGATATCCATAATCAATAAATCGATACGACCTTTTAGTAATAATTGCGGCTGTTGGCTTTGATCTGCTATTTTTAAAAATAAAGGTGATTTGCTACTAGCATCAGCAAAATCTTTTCCTAATACTTTATCAGCCTTTTGAAATGAAGCGATAGAAAAGCACTCTAGTTCTTTGATGTTATTTATTTTTATATTTTTTTTCTTTAATGAGATAGCGATATTTTGATAGGTAATATATATATCGCTAAGTTTAGTGGTATCAGTGAAAACCTTGCTATTTGTCGTTATAACTGCATTAATTTCTTTAACATCAAGCATTTTAAATGAATGGCCAAACTGGGTATAAACAAAAGTAGCTGTTTTCCCCATTTTTTTTAAAACATTGCGTATTAAATCTAATTCAAAGCCAGAGTCATCAGCT
>JBALXO010000007.1:0-63413 GCA_036960615.1 Cocleimonas sp.
TTCCATGCAGGGAAAATAGTAGCAGCGACAGACAAAACAAATGTACTAATTGCAATAATAATCACATCAGAACCTTGTATTTCTGCATCAATTTGCGTGATCCCATGAATTTCAGCATTCAGAAAATTAGTACTAAACAAACTCTCAAAAAATTGCACAATAGCACTTACATTAATTGCTATTAACAAACCCAAAACAACACCAATAATTGTACCAATAAGTGCTAGTAATGCTCCTTGAATGATGAATACTTTCATCACTTGCGAAGGTGGCATCCCGAGTGTTCTTAATATCGCAATATCGGACTCTTTATCTGTAACAACCATAATCAAGGTAGAAATCAAATTGAAGGCAGCTACCCCAATAATCAATACCAAAATTAAGAACAGCATAGTCTTTGTTAATTGCATAGCTCTAAAAAAAGACGAATGTTGGCTCGTCCAATCAGTAATAAGATAGTCATGTGTCGATGAACTGGCTAATTCTTCGCTGACTTGCCTTGCAGTAAAAATATCTTCAATTTGCGCACGCAATCCAGTAACATTTTTATTCATTTCGAAAAGTTCTGCGGCATCATCCAGATGAATATAAGCGAAGGATTTATCATATACTTGTAGGTCAACTTTGAAAGTACCCACTACGTTAAATTCTTTAATAATTGGAATCAAATCATCTGGGTTTTGTGTTTCATTATTCGCGATTAAGAAACTCTGTTGTTTAGGACTAAGCATTGTAACGCTATCGCCAACCACTAAGTCTAATGTTTTCGCGAGAGTTTCTCCTAATATAATATTAAAAGCACCCGCCTCTAATAGATTTAAACCTTTAGGATTAGCTATATAACGATTGATAGTACCTATGTCTTTCTCATACTCAGGTAATACAGCCTCTAATAAAGTTGGATGAACCTTATCCGCTTCTTTAAGCATAACTTGGCGATCAATATAAGGTGCTGCGGACTTTACACTGTCATTCTGTAACACTTGTTTACGACGCTCTTCCCAATTAGGTAAAGACCAATCAGAGTCCGATACGGTTACGTGAGATAACATACCTAAGTGTCTGTCTTGAATGCCTTTTACATAACCATTCATAATTGAGAGCACGGTTATTAATACTATAACGCCCAAAGCGATACCAAATACCGAGGCAAGTGAAATGAACGAGATATAGTTATTATCGCGTTTAGCTTTGGTATAGCGTAAACCAATGAATGCGGAAAGTGGTTGAAACATTAGTAGCTTATAACCTTAATATTAAAGTTCATCTGAAAAAGACTATTCATAACGCAAGGACTCGGCAGGTTGGACCTTAGCTGCACGGCTAGCAGGGTAAAGTGTCGCAAGCATCGCTAATACAAACGCCGCGACTGAAATACCGATGACTTGCCCAACATCCACGACTGATGGGAATTTTTCGCTGGCGTAAAATAACTCTTGCGGAAGTAACTCAATGCCAAATATATTTTCAACAACCAATAAAATATCGCCAATATTTAATGCCAACAAAACACCTAAAATAGCGCCAAATACTCCACCAAATAAGCCGATTAGAGTGCCTTGCACCATAAATATTCTTTTGACTTGTTGGGCTGACATACCTTGAGTGCGCAATATCGCTATGTCTGCTTGTTTATCATTCACAACCATCACTAAGGATGAGACTAAATTGAAAACAGCGACCAATACAATCAAGAATAAAATGAAGAACATCCGCACTTTTTCGGATTTTTGGACTTGGAAGAGGCTTTTATTTTCTTCACCCCAATCAATCACATCGTATTTATCACCTAATGATTTCTCTAACTCAGCTGCCAATGCAGGCGCGGTAAACAAATCATCTAGCTTTAAACGTACACCAGTAACTTCATCACGGGTTTTAAATAGTTTTGAAGCATCACGCATATGAATGAATGCTGTTGATGCATCATATTGGGCCATATTGATTTTGTAGATAGAGCTTACGGTGAATCGTTTACTGCGCGGAATCATACCAGCAGGAGTTATCTTTATTTGTGGTGTAATTACGGTAACTTTATCACCTACAAAAACACCTAAATGCTGAGCAAGTTCTACCCCTAGTGCAATAGTGTAACCCCGAGGGGTCAAATCTGAAAAGCTACCTTCTAGAACACGTTTATGAATATCACCTACTTTAGGTTGCTCTTCAGGTAGTATTCCCTGCATTAAAACGCCACGTAATTGGCCATTAGCACTAATCATTACTTGTTTTTCGATAAACGGTGCAGAGCCAACCACAATAGGGTCTGATAGCAACTTTTGCTGCTCAGTTTGCCAGTCAGAAAGTAGTCCGTCTGTCTCAGTGATAGTGACATGAGAAACCATGCTTAGTATTCTATCCCTAAGTTCTTTTTCGAAGCCGTTCATTACGGAAAGAATAGTGATAAGTACCAGAACCCCAAATAGTATCCCTAACATTGATGTTAAAGAAATGAAGGAGATGAAATTATTTTTGTACTTAGAACGCGTATAACGCAAACCGACAAATAGTTCTAAAGGTTTAAACATGGTTGAGATTATAGCCCTGACGCGTTGATAACAAAACAGTTAGTACATTAATAATAAGTAATAATAAGGCTTACAATTAACAACACATTTGACTACACAAAAAGTGCAATAAATTTAACAACATAATAAGAAATTTAGATTCAAAAAGAGATAATAATAATGAATATGAAACCCCTATTACTAAGTGCAGTTTTCATCCTAACAGCACAGATCGCTCCAATCACTGTTCAAGCGGAAATACTATCGATTGGCCCTAATGCACAAGTATTAAAAAAATCGAATATGCCTAAGTTTGGCCAAACTATGAATGTTGTTAGTAAGAAATTTGGTGCGGCTAAGCGTGTTAGCGTATCTAAGGGTAAAGTAACAAAGCGTAACCCTAGAATCACACGATGGGATTACCCTTCTTTTTCAGTTTTTTTTGAAAATACACATGTAATTCATAGCGTAGTTCGTCGCTAGCATAAGCATTGCCGAAAACGGCATTCAACACTTACTTAAAATTAATAAACCTAATATGAAGGTTTATTTAAGTGTGTTTGTAATATTCATAAATATTAAGAGTTTTTAGCTAATCGTTTTCTAAATAGAATCTGCACACTCTGTTTTAATAGGATTATAAGTTATTTCCAAAAGCCACATTCGTATGGCTTTTTTTAGAAGTGACAAAAAGATAGAGGATATCTTTATGTCATTGCATTTAATTTAAATCAAATTAATAACCTTAATTCTGAGTAAAGACACAATTTGTTGCTACAATTTAGTTATCTTTCTAATGATTCTAATAAATGCCCCTACTAGAAATAAAAAATCTCAGAATTGAATTTCCTAGCCGTCATGACATTGCAGTTGCGGTTGATGATGTTAGTTTTTCTTTAGAAGCTGGCGAAATACTGGGTTTGGTTGGCGAATCAGGTGCTGGTAAATCCACTATTGGTAACGGTATCGTGCAATTACTCAGTCAACCTGGGCGTGTTGCAAAAGGTCAAGTTAGGTTAAACGGAGAGCTCATCTCTAATTTAGAAGGTGAAGCGATTAGAGAAATTCGCGGCTCTAGAATCGGTTTTATTTTCCAAGATCCAATGACCTCGCTTAACCCTTTATTTACCATCGAAGATCAAATGACCGAAACAATTATTAATTGTTTGGGAGTCAATTACAGTGAAGCTCTAAAAAGGTCTATCGAACTACTAGAAAAAGTAGGTATTCCAGAGCCTGCAACTCGCATCAAGCAATATCCTCATCAATTTTCAGGTGGTATGCGTCAACGTGTAGTCATTGCAATTGCCCTCTCTGGCGAACCAGAATTACTAATTGCAGATGAACCTACCACAGCTTTAGATGTGTCCGTCCAAGATCAAATACTTAAACTAATTAAAAATTTATGTATCGATCTTAAAGTTGGTTGTATGTTGGTTACCCACGACATGGGGGTAATTGCTAACGTAACAGATCGAGTCGCCGTGTTGTATCGCGGTAAATTAGTTGAGATTGGTGAAACGGGTCAGATTTTATTGGATCCACAGCATCCCTATACGCAAAGTTTAATCAGTGCCGTTCCACTAGCTACTAAAAAAGTGGATCGTTTTCCTTTAGTTGAAACCATTGAAAGTGTTGAGTCTGGTTTAACTTCAATTGATGTATCGACTCATTGGCTTGGGCAAAGTGAAAAGAATCATAGTAGTGGTGATTTACTAATTGTAGAAAACTTATATTTAAGTTTTCTCACTCAAGATGCTTTCTTAAAAAAGAACAGGAAAAGGTTACAAGCTACTGACGATGTTAATTTTACTATCAAACAAGGTGAAACATTTGGTTTGGTCGGTGAAAGTGGCTCAGGAAAGTCGACTATTGCCAGAATGATTGCAGGTTTACAACAACCTGATTCTGGATCAATTATCTATGATGGTATTGAACTGATTAACAACCCAGATAAAGCTGCGGTTAAAAAGGTTAGACAACGCTTACAAATGATCTTTCAAAATCCTTACTCATCGCTGAATTCAAGAATGAAAATCAGAGATATCATTGCAGAACCTATTATTTACAATCGTCTCGCAGAAAGAAAACAAGTTGAAGGAATCGTAGGCGATTTATTAGACCATGTTGGCCTTGGAAGAAAATCAGGGGTTAAATACCCTCATGAATTCTCTGGTGGTCAACGCCAACGTATCTCGATTGCTCGTGCTTTAGCCTGTCGCCCTCGTCTACTCATTTGCGATGAACCAACCTCGGCTTTAGATGTTTCTGTACAAGCACAAATTCTTAATCTACTCAAAGACTTACAGGACGAACTTGGATTAACTATGCTGTTTATAAGTCATGATTTACCTGTTATTCGTCAAATGTGTGATCGCGTGGCAATCATGCAAAGGGGCAAAATTTTAGAGTGTGAAGATACTGAAACCTTCTTTGAAAATCCACAGAACAGCTATAGCCAAGAGCTATTAAGTTTAATGCCGCGTTTTGAAGACATCAGTGCAGCCGACTATCATTCAAATATCTAAAGAAAATTATCAGATACAATTTTAAATTGTACTAAACTAAAGTGAGTTACAGAAATTCTTAAGAAGAATACAATAATTAAAGTCCTAAATTAAACTTAAATTAAGAAAAGGGAGCAAAAATGAAAAGAAAATCTACATTGTTAAAAAAACTAAATATCGTGTTAATGGGTGGTCTGATGGCCAGTGCTTTAGCACTTACCCCAGCATCTGCAAAAACTTTGAAACTTGCTTACGACGCTGATCCAATCAGTCTCGATATCCATGAGCAATTATCAGGTGGCATGTTGCAGTTATCACATATGACTCATGACCCACTAGTTCGTTGGACTCAAGAACTCGGCTTTGAAGCTCGTCTCGCCACAAAATGGGAAAGAGTTGACGCTAATACGGTCCGTTTTAACCTTCGTGAAGGTGTGAAATTCCACTCTGGCAATACTATGACTGCGGCAGACTTTAAATGGACCTTCGATCGTTTAAAAACCAGTAAAGACTTCAAAGGTATCTTTGCAAACTTTAAAGATCTAAAAGTCGTTGATGACAACACTATTGAATTAATCACAGATGGTCCTTATCCATTAGTCATGCACACTGCGACTTACATTTTCCCAATGGATAGTAAGTTTTTCTCAGGAAAAACCTCTGATGGTAAAGATAAAGCTGAAATAGTTAAAGATGGCGCGTCTTTCGCATCAGTTAATTCTTCAGGAACAGGTCCGTTTACTGTTAGCTCTCGTGAACAAGGTGTAAAAGTTGTTTTTGATCGTTTCGCTGATTACTGGGACAAAGATTCAAAAGGTAATGTTTCTCAAGTCGTGATGACTCCAATCAAAGATAACCAAACTCGTGTTGCTGCCCTACTTTCTGGCGATGTTGATTTTATTGCTCCTGTTGCACCGAATGAGTTTGGTCAAATTGAAGCTAATGACAAAGTACAGCTTGTTACTATGCCTGGTACTAGAATTATCACTTTCCAATTGAATCAAGAGCGTAAAGCAGAGTTCAAAGATGCAAAAGTACGTGAAGCAATGGTCTATGCCGTTAACAACGTAGGTATCGCTCAGAAGATCATGAAAGGCTTTGCTACTCCAGCGGCACAAATGAGTCCTGCAGGTTACTTAGGTCACGATCCTGCCCTAACGCCACGTTTTGATCTTGATAAAGCAAAACAGTTGATGAAAGAGTCTGGCTTTCCTGATGGATTCTCTATGACCATGATGGCACCTAATAATCGTTATGTTAATGACGAGAAAATCGCTCAAGCGGTTGCGGCAATGCTATCTAAAATCAACATCAAAGTTGATCTTAAAACAATGCCAAAAGCACAATACTGGCCTGAGTATGATGCACGCGCAGCTGATGCGATGATGATTGGTTGGCATTCAGATACAGAAGACAGTGCTAACTTCTATGAGTTCTTAGCTATGACACCTAATAAAGAAACAGGTATGGGTGCATATAACTCGGGTAACTACAGCAACAAAATGGTTGATGAAACGACTGTAGCAGCTAATAAAGAAACTGACGATGCTAAGCGCGCTATGATGCTAATGTCTATTGAAAAGAAGATTCATGATGATGCGGCTTACATTCCACTTCATTGGCAGAACCTTGCTTGGGCATCACGTAAAGGCGTTAATATTAAGGAAATCGTAAATGCGATGAACTTTCCTTATATTGGTGATCTTAAAATCGACTAATTCCACTTGGATATTAGTTTATGAATTGAGCGACTATTTTAGTCGCTCAATTTTTTATCATAATAAACACAAACCTTCTAAACTCTATGCTGCAATTCCTTTTTAAGCGATTACTTCAAGCCATTGTAGTCATGCTAATCATTAGTCTCTTATGTTTTTCCATTAAAGACAACTTAGGTGACCCCTTAAGAGAAATGACAGGGCAATCTGTACCTGAATCAGAACGTGTATTAATGCGTGAAGAAATGGGGCTAAACGATCCGTTTTTAATTCAATATGGCCGCTTTATCAAAAATGCAGTTCAAGGTGACTTAGGTAATTCCTATTTCCATAAAGCTCCTGCGATGACAGTAATCTTAAAAAAACTACCCGCAACCTTAGAACTCACCTTTGCCGCAACCTTGATTATCGTTTTTCTGTCAATTCCGCTGGGTGTATTTTCAGCGATTAAACCCAAACATTGGTTTAGCAAGCTCGTTATGGCAGTAAGTATAATCGGCATTTCCATTCCTGTATTTCTAACCGCTCTAGCCTTAATTTATATATTTGCAGTAAAACTCGGCTGGATGCCTTCTTTTGGCCGTGGTGAAATTGTCCATATCATCGGCTACTGGAAAACCAACTTTTTAACTGTCGATGGCATTATGCATATCATCATGCCCGCCATCGCCTTATCATCAATAATGTTGCCTCTATTTATCCGTTTAGTTCGGGCCGAAATGCTAGAAGTATTAAGCTCAGAGTACGTTAAATTCGCACGAGCCAAAGGGCTTAGTGCAACGAAAGTATATTTTAAACATGCACTTAAGAACACTATGTTACCTGTTATCACCGTAGGTGGTGTCCAAATTGGCATTATGGTCGCTTACACTATTCTCACTGAATCAGTATTCCAATGGCCAGGCATGGGTTTCATGTTCTTAGAAGCAGTGAATCGCTCTGATATTCCCTTAATAGTTGCCTATATCATGTTCGTTGGCTTTCTCTTTGTGGTCGTCAATACCTTGGTTGATTTGCTCTATGGAGTCATCAACCCGACAGTAAACTTATTAGGGAAGAGCAAATAATGAAAACTGTTAGTGCAAATACAGAAACCAATACTGCTACTCCAAAATCAAGAATGCAGCGCTTTTTAGAATCTGATTTTTTCTATCATTACAAACGAGATAAAGTAGCAATAGTCAGCAGTATCATATTTTTAATTCTGGTTATTCTTGCTGCATTCTCACCTTTAATAGCACCCTATGATCCCTATAATTTACAAATACTCGATATCATGGATTCAGAACTACCGCCTATTTGGGAGCCTGGAGCCGACGAACGTTTTTTCTTAGGAACAGATGATCAAGGTCGAGATCTTTGGAGCACCATCCTTTACGGTATGCGAGTATCGTTAATGATTGGAATATGTGCCGTATTATTACAGGCCGTAATCGGTATCAGTATTGGCTTAATATCCGGCTATGTTGGCGGTAGAACAGATAATATTCTGATGCGTATCGCTGACGTACAATTATCATTTTCTACGTTAATGGTCGCTATCATCATTCTCGCGATCGTCCAGAGCGCATTCGGTAGCGATGCCTTTAATCAATGGGCAATGGTGATACTAATATTGATTATCGGACTAGCTGAATGGCCTCAGATAGCCAGAACGGTTCGTTCTAGTGTGTTAGCTGAAAAAGAAAAAGAATATGTCGATGCCGCCAAGGTAATGGGCTTTAGTTCGATAAGAATCATGTTCAAACACATCTTACCAAATTGCCTATCCCCTATTTTCGTCATCTCGACCGTACAAATAGCCAATGCAATTATCACTGAAGCCAGCTTGTCATTTCTCGGCTTAGGTATGCCAGTAACAGAGCCTAGTCTCGGATCATTAATTAGTGTCGGCAAACAATACCTGTTTTCAGGATCATGGTGGATAACTCTAATCCCTGGTGGATTTTTAATAGTTTTAGTGATTGTAATCAATCTATTAGGCGATTTTCTTAGAGATACATTTAATCCTAAACTTTATAAGGATTAAATGACACCCCCTACCTTTATGATGGTTTTAAGCTCAGCTACCAAGCAAGTTAAGATGCTTTATTTTCTTATAACGCAATGACAGTGATATACAATGCTCCAGTTCTTTAAGTGGAACAGTTTGCTCTTTTTTTAATACTATTGCGCGATTGCCTTCATACATAAAAGTATCACCAAACACTTCTTTGAATGTTTCAACCAAAGTCGTATTACAATTGAAAAAAATACAATATTGATCTGGTAGATTTGCACTCCAATCAAATCTTACAACGCTACCTATATTTGAAATATAACTTGGTTGACCCCATTTTAAGGTTTCAGTTAGATCTAAAATACCTTCATCTTTAGCAACTCTAAGAATTAGGTCGCGGATGTTATGCAATAAGAATGAAACATCATCTGGATACGTCTCAAATTTCTGTTTAACACTCAATTCCATTTGATACTCCTAAATAAAAAGACACCCCCCACCTTTTTAGGTGTTTTACAAATATACCTATCGGTTATTCATCAGTGCGTTACAGCATTGTCTTCGCTGCTTTAAGGCTGGTTTTTAAAAGAGTTAGTCTAAGTCTCTATATTTTTCAATATACTTTGACGGTCGATTAAATGGCTATTTAATATGTGCTAATGGTCATCACCAGTATAAATCCACATAGACTCTGTATTGCCTGCACGTTCAAAACCAAGAGCCTTGTAAAATTCAATAGCTTCGCCATCCGCAGTCAGCATTTGTTGATGAAAATCAACATATACCGATTGCATAGCATCCATCATCTTTCTTCCAATACCCATACCATGCTGTGAAGGGTGAACAAGTATATGTGGATAATAAACCACCAAATGACCATCAGAGATTGCATTGCTAACGCCAACCAACTTTCCATCGATACGTGCCGTAACTAGCGTGTGAGAATCACGTAATGCAGGAATTAACTGTTCTGGTTTATTGGCCGAAGACCAACCATTTGCACGATAGAGTTCGATTGTTTCAAACTCTTCTATCTGACCATTAAGTTCTACTTCAATATTCATAGCTTTTTCTGTTTTGATTATTCATTTGAGTCATCAAGGAAGTCATCGATATTATTAAGACAGACTCGCTGTTCATCATGTTCAAGACGTTTACCTAGTCCCAAGACATTGTCATCACCGTAACCAATAGCATTATAAAATGCGATTACGTTTTGATTGGTGTTACGGATTTGTAGGTTTATTTTAGGACAGCCTTTATCTTTAATTAAAGCTTCAACAGATTTCATTATTTTTTGTCCATAGCCCTTACGCTGATGACTCGTGCTAACTGCGAGATAATTAATCCAGCCACGATGACCTTCGTAACCGCCCATTACTGTAGCAATCACTTCATTCTCAAAACCACCAACGAGAAATAAATCAGGATCGACGCGTAATTTTCGATTGATGTCTTTAATGGGATCATTTTGAGTCGCCACTAGACCACATTCAGTCCACAGTGAAATGACCTCTGTTTTATCGTTCTGTTGATATGCCCGAACTTTCATATTCAATATTCACAATCTATTAATAGGATAGTTTGATCTTTTAAGATAGAAAAAGACACCACCCTACTTTTCAGCACTTTTATTTCCAGACATTATTTCTGTTTTGTCTAATAGAACGATTGACCCTACTCTTAAAGCGAGGTGAATACTTTTTGCCAAATTGACGACTGTTAGACTTATTTCTGACATTGTTACTATTAGTCCGATTTGTTGACTGCCCGCTCCTATATTTATTAAACCTTTTTACATTACTGCGTTTAATCTGCTTAGGATTATTACCATCAACACGATTACGGTTCTTAACTCGGCTGTGATGCCTCGTATTGTTATGTCTTACACGGCTATGGTTCTTGGTCTTGTTTCTATGTCTATTTTTGTGTTTGTTTTTATACTTATTATGCTGATGATGGCGATATCTGATTTTGGGCTTATGCTTGTTTTTATAATGATGACGCGTACTGTAATGTTCTGGGTAACGGTAATGAGAACGATTTATAAAAGGATCGTATGCATAGTTTGGTGCATAGTGTCCTGAAGAATAACCATCATAGTAAGGGTCATAAACTTCCACATAAACAACATTGCCGTGACTACTTGCCGGATAACTATTATGAGCGTAATTAGAACCCGCTGAACAAGCACTCAGAAGATATGTAAAAACTAAAATTAAAGCGATTCTGGTCATGGTATTTACCTTTATCGTTAATCAGGGATAGTTAAATATTAGTATATATTATAGATCAGGAGTTCAAATACACGATAATAGTAGGTGATTAAATGACATCCCCCACCTTTTAAGCAATTTCAATTTACACCGTGTTTGATAGCTTATTTATCATTCCTTCTTGCAAATAGATTACAAAGTTCATCATCTGCAATTTGTAATTTAGAAAACTCAAAGGTACCTTTTTCAAGCATTTCTTTTGAAGCGTTGCGTATCAAACCAAATGTAGCTCGAGCTAATGACCCACCAATACTAATACGCGAAACACCTGCTTGGTTCAATTCCGCTAAGGAAATGGGAGCACCAGAAAGACCCATGACAACACTAATCGGGCCATCTATTTCCTGGACTAAAGTTTTGATGGTTTCAATATCTTTAACGCCAGGAATGAACAAACAATCAGCACCTGCTTCTCTAAATAAATTAGCACGATAAATTGATTCTTTTAAAGCTTCTGGGTGATCAATTAAAAAACAGTCGGATCTGCCAGTAAGAATAAAAGGATAATCAAGATCAGCCACCGCTTCTTTTGCTGCTTGGATACGTTCTTTAGCTAACTGAGCATCATACAAAGGATTATCTTTTTTACCCGTGTAGTCTTCTATATTTGCTCCAACTACACCTGTAACAGCGATTTTTTTGATGTTTTTGGCAACTGACTCAGCAGAATCACCATAGCCATTTTCAGCATCCATACTGACTGGAATTTTTACCGCATGCGCAATTTTACGTGTTTCTTGTAACGCTAACTCTAAAGGTACAGCACTTTCATAGTCGGGTAAGCCATTGTTATAAGCGATGCCAGCGCTTGTCGTCGCAATCGCTTGAAAACCAGATTCTTCAAGCAGGATTGCACTACCTGCACTCCAAGCATTTGCCATGATGAAAGTATTTGGGTCTAAATGGAGGTTTTGGAATATTTCTGCTTTATTTTGCATGACTACCTTTTGTGTTCTCAAAATAGATAAAAAATGACACCCTCCTACTTTTTGGCACTTTCCACCTGTTGCCACTCACCAAGTACTTCATAAATAGTCGAAGTCAAAACCCTCAACTCAGAAGATTCCATAATATAAGCAGGCATCAAATAAACCAATTTTCCAAACGGTCGCAGCCAAACGCCTCGTTTAGTGAATTGTGGTTGTGACCATATTGTATCTAATGGCTCATGTAATTCAACTACCCCAATCGCACCTTTTACTCGTACTTCTTTAACGCAATCTAATCCATTGCAGATTGTGAGTTCAGCTTTGAGTTGCGCTGAGATCGCATTCACTCTGTCTTGCCATGGTGAGTTTAATAACAGATCAATACTGGCGTTGGCGACACTACAGGCAAGTGGGTTGCCCATAAAGGTTGGGCCGTGCATTAATAGGCCTTTGCCATCTGATTCGATGCCATCTACCACTTTGCGTGAGGTTAGTGTGGCGGCAAGTGTCATGGTGCCACCTGTTAGGGCTTTGCCGACTGTTAGAATGTCTGGTTGGATATTGGCTTGCTCATAAGCAAATAATGTTCCTGTTCGACCAAAACCTGTGGCGATTTCATCGAGGATTAATAGCACATCATATTCGTCACAGAGTTGTCGAACGGCTTGTAAATATTCAGCGTGATAGAAGCGCATACCGCCAGCGTTTTGTACCATCGGCTCGATAATGACTGCGGCAATCTGATCGTGATTTTGTTCTAATTTGGTTTTAAAGTCATTGATTAACTCTGGGCTCCAAACGACCTCTTTACCATTCTCGGTTAGGGTCTGAGGTGCTTCCGCAAAAATGTGTTGGGCTAATACGCCAGTGAACATGTCGTGCATGCCGTTGACTGGATCACAGACTGCCATGCCACCGAAGGTGTCACCGTAATAACCATTACGTGCGGTTAACAGTTTTGTTTTCTGCGTTTTACCTTGAGCGAACCAATATTGGAGTGCCATTTTAATCGCCACTTCAACGGCAACTGACCCCGAGTCTGCCAGAAACACGTGCTGTAAATTATCAGCAGTTATATGGACGAGTTTCTTACCTAAAGTCACTGCAGGTTCGTGGGTTAAACCACCGAACATCACATGCGACATTTTTTGAGTTTGATCGATAATGGCTTGATTGAGCACAGGATGGTTATAGCCGTGAATAGTTGACCACCAAGACGACATGCCATCAATGAGTTTTTGACCGTTAGCGAGTTCTAATCTAACACCATTCGCAGCAACTACAGGCAATACTGGCGTAGGTTTTGAGAAACTGGTGTAAGGGTGCCAGAGGTGTTGTGCATCAAGCTTTAGGAGTTCATCTTCGGTCATGCGAAGAAGAGTAGTTTGTAGTCGTTCTTTTGTCTAGTTCTGTCTAGCTTTGCTGATCACGCATCGCTTCTGAAATAGCATAGGCATAATTACAATCAACCTCCATTCGAATTCTTAATAGTCCGTTTGGCGTTGAATCATTCAACATAACCGAAATTGGCGTATCGCGTTGAAAGCGACGATGAGGTTTAGTCAGCCAGATTTGTCGCATTTGATCACTTAGCGGATACGTTGTTCTTAAACCATCAGCAATACCAATGATATGATCAACTCGAATCAGTATTTCTGGTGATTCTGGGAAGACGCGATTACCTGATCGAAAGCCAGCTAATTGTCTTGTTTTGATTAGATTTTGCAGACCGAGAATAGTGATTATTTCTTCTGTCGTTAATTGCCACGAATCCAAATAAGTCATAACACCTTGGGTTAAGAACTTAAGTTCTTCATTGGAATAATCAGCATAGGTTTTACTCGCCATTATTATTCACCACCTTCAGCAGGTTTAGGTTTATTTAAAGTGGCTTTAAGGCTATCGAGTGAAACAGTTTGACTAGTTTTAACTTCATCTATGAAATGCGGTTTTTGCTTATTACCTTGGCTTAACTCTTGCTCACGCGCTGTGATTAAACCAAAACACATAATAATATCTTGAGTTGTAGATTCACTTATTGGTGATTTAAGTGAAGAACTGGTCGGCGTCACATCACGAATAACACTCGACAGTGTTTTACGCACCGCCGCTAAAATCCGCTTTTCTTTATTGATTAAGGTTTCGTCTTGCTCTGACATTATTCGCTCTGCATTCTCGACTATAAAACAAGTTTACTGTTTTGATTAGAATAAGCCCATATCCATTTATTTCAAAAATACTTATTTGTTAGAAACAGGCAAAAAGTGGGGGGGTGTGTTTAAATAAACGTTATGACAAATAAAACACTAATCATTAAGCAAACACAGAAATGGCTTTCGAGCGTCATTATTGAACACAGTATCTGCCCTTTTGCTAAACGCGAACACGACAACGATCGAATACATTATGAAGTCATTGAATCTAAGAGTTTGGAGGCTCAGTTAGAACAGCTCATTTTGCAATGTGAAGCATTGGATAATGATGCGAGTAGAGAAACCAGTCTGCTAATTTTTCCAAATACACTAAGTGACTTTGAAGGCTATTTAGATGTAGTTGAAATCAGTAACGAATTAATGACTAAACAAGGTTATGAAGGTATTTATCAATTAGCGAGTTTTCATCCGCAATATCGTTTCGCTGATTCACCCATTGATGATGCAAGTAATTATACAAATCGATCACCTTATCCTATGTTGCATATTTTAAGAGAAGAAAGCATCGAGAAAGTCTTAGCTAATTATCCTAAACCTGAAGATATTCCTGAACGAAACATTAAACTGACTCAAGATTTAGGGCTTAAGGAAATGAAAAGATTACTTTCTGATTGTTATTAAGAGAAACATTAAAATTAAAGCCAAACCAAAGGAATAAAGCTATATTTAGTTAGGGTAAGTAATTTAGTTTTTGATGTATAAAAATAAAAGGATTCTATGAATAATAAAATTATTGTAGGTAGTGCTGAATGGTGTGCTTTTTCAGATTTAGCGATTCCAGCTATTCGAGCAAAGGTCGACTCAGGCGCAAAAACTTCATCGATCCATGCTTTTAATATTAGTCAGTTTAAACGTGACAATACTCCTTGGGTCACTTTTGAAGTT
This sequence comes from Cocleimonas sp., assembly GCA_036960615.1. Lineage (GTDB taxonomy): Bacteria > Pseudomonadota > Gammaproteobacteria > Thiotrichales > Thiotrichaceae > Cocleimonas. The sequence continues at coordinate 15,035 of JBALXO010000007.1, forward strand.
CATCCAATTCAAAATGACCGCCGAACTGTAGTTCGTTGTGAAGCTGCCATTATTGATCGTAGAAATATTAAAAGCTCTAACGGTACTACAGAAAAACGTTTTGTTATCAGCACACCGATCACCATTGCTGATAAAACTTGGGAAATCGAGTTAACACTAACTAACCGGGATTCAATGGGTTATCGCATGTTGTTAGGACGTGAAGCAATGCAAGACCGCATGCTTGTCGACCCTGCAACCAAGAGTCACTTGGGAATAGTAAGTAAAGATGAATTAAAAGAATATTATGGTCAAAATGAACAAGCTAAAACAGGCTTGAAAATTGGCGTTTTGGCTACCAATCCAAAGTTATATAGCAATCAACGCTTAATGGAAGCGGCTGTAGAGCGTGGCCACGAGGTACAGTTCTTAAATATCCAAAATTGTTATATGAAAATGGACTCTGATACGCCAGAAATTCATTATCGTGGCGGCCGTTTACTCAATGATATGGATGCTGTTATCACTAGAATTCGCCCTAGCCTGACTTTTTATGGTTGCGCCCTCACCCGTCAGTTTGAAAGTATGGGAATTTATACGACTAATACTTCGACAGCGGTAACTCAATCTCGCGATAAGTTGTTCTCTTTGCAGTTGTTAATTAAAAAGGGATTAAATATTCCAACCACAGGTTTTGCTAATTCACCAACTGATACTGGTGAACTGATCGATATGGTTGGTGGAGCACCGCTGATTGTGAAACTACTCGAAGGGACACAGGGCAGCGGTGTGGTTTTGGCAGAAACACGCAAAGCAGCCGAAAGTGTTATCAATGCCTTTAAAGCATTAAAAGCGAATTTATTAGTACAAGAATTTGTTAAAGAAGCAGACGGCAAAGATTTACGCTGTTTTGTTATCGACAATAAAGTGGTAGCAACAATCGAACGAACTGCTGCACCCGGTGAATTCCGCGCGAATTTGCACTTAGGTGGAACCGCAGCGGTGGTGAAGATAAGTGCTAAAGAACGTAAACTCGCTTTAGATGCAGCCAAAACATTAGGTTTGAAAGTCGCAGGTGTTGATATTATTCGTTCTGCTAAAGGACCACTGTTACTAGAAGTAAATTCATCACCGGGTTTGGAAGGCATTGAATCAGCTACGGGTAAAGATATTGCTGGAATGATTATTTCATCAATCGAAAAGAAGCTACGTTGGAAAAGAGAACTCGGCTAATCTTCATTAGAGGCTGAATAAACATAAATTTAGAACAAAGCTAAAAGACCTATGAGCCAAACTCATAGTTCCTTTGTAAATGCTCATGCGTTTTATCTATATGCGACTTGTTTTTAACTAATATTGACGTATAAATCATATTCATAATACTTGCGGATATTCCGCTAATAGGTTGAATTATGAATAAGCACGCGCAATTAACTCAGTTACTAAAAAAACGCATCTTAATTTTAGATGGGGCCATGGGCACCATGATTCAACGCCATAAGCTTGAAGAAGCTGATTATCGTGGTGAACGCTATGCGGATTATCATCTAGACATCAAAGGCAATAACGATTTACTCGCGATCACTCAACCTCAGATAATTCAAGATATACACGAAGGTTACCTCGAAGCCGGTGCCGACATCATTGAAACCAACACTTTCAACGCCACTAAAGTTAGTATGGCTGACTACGAAATGGAAGATGTCGCTTATGAATTAAATGTCGAAGGTGCAAAAGTAGCACGTCGTGCTGCTGATAAATATTCAACCCCAGACAAACCCCGTTTTGTCGCTGGTGTACTCGGTCCAACCAGTAAAACCTGTAGCATGTCACCTGATGTGAATGATCCTGGTTATCGCGCCGTTAGTTTTGATGGCTTAGTAGAAGATTATTGCGCGTCTACTCGAGGCCTTATTGAAGGTGGTGCTGATCTAATTTTAATTGAAACGGTTTTTGATACGCTTAATGCGAAAGCTGCAGTATTTGCTGTTGAAACAGTTTTTGAAGAAGATGGCATCAAACTACCAGTAATGATCTCAGGCACGATTACCGATGCCTCTGGACGTACTCTTTCGGGTCAAACTACCGAAGCATTCTATAACTCGCTAAAGCACGCAAAACCGATTTCGATTGGTCTAAACTGCGCTCTTGGCCCTGATATGTTGCGTCAATATTTACAAGAACTGTCGCGTATCAGCAATACCTTTATTTCCGCTCATCCTAACGCGGGATTACCCAATGAATTCGGTGAATATGACCTTGGCCCAGAAGAAATGGCTGAACATATTGAAGAATGGGCATCTAGTGGCTTCTTAAATATTATCGGTGGTTGTTGTGGCTCTAGCCCAGAGCACATTAAACATATTGCTGAAGCAGTTACAGATAAGAGCCCTCGTGCAATACCAGATATTCCTATCGAATGTCGTCTTTCTGGTCTAGAGCCATTCAATATTGGCAAGGATAGTTTGTTCGTCAATGTGGGAGAACGGACTAACGTAACGGGTTCGGCACGATTTAAAAGACTCATCAAAGACGGCGATTACGATACCGCTTTAGAAGTGGCTAAAGAACAAGTAGAAAATGGCGCTCAAATCATCGATATCAATATGGATGAAGGCATGTTGGAATCTAAAGAAGCGATGGTTCGTTTCTTAAACTTGATTGCTGCTGAACCCGATATCGCCCGTGTACCGATAATGGTCGATTCTTCTAAATGGGAAGTTATTGAAGCAGGTTTAAAATGTGTTCAAGGTAAAGCCATTGTTAACTCAATATCTCTTAAAGAAGGCGAAGTAAATTTCCTGCATCAAGCCAAATTAATTAAGCGTTATGGTGCTGCTACAGTTGTCATGGCATTTGATGAAGATGGGCAAGCCGATACTTACGAACGTAAAGTTGAAATTTGTACACGTGCTTATAAAGTATTGGTTGAAAAAGCCGACTTCCCGCCTGAAGATATAATTTTTGACCCGAATATTTTTGCGATTGCTACTGGTATTGAAGAACATAATAACTACGGTTTAGATTTTATCCAAGCAACTAAAGCGATTACAGACAACTTACCCCATGCACTAATTTCTGGCGGCGTCTCTAACGTTTCTTTCTCTTTTCGTGGCAATAATCCAGTACGCGAAGCTATTCATTCGGTATTCCTTTATCACGCCATTAAAAATGGCATGAGCATGGGTATTGTGAATGCAGGTCAATTGGAAGTTTACGACAATCTCCCTGATGAGTTGCGCGACGTTGTAGAAGAAGTTGTTCTAAACAAAAATCCAGAAGCAACTGAAAAACTAATTGATATTGCCCCTAATTATGTTGGTGATGGCAGTCAAAAAGAAAGTAAACAAGATTTAGAATGGCGCACATGGCCTGTTGAAAAACGACTCCAGCATGCGCTAGTAAAAGGTATTGATGCTTTTGTTACTGAAGATACTGAAGAAGCTTTGGCCAAACTTAAACGCCCTATTCATGTCATCGAAGGTCCGTTAATGGATGGTATGAATGTCGTCGGCGATTTGTTTGGCGCAGGAAAGATGTTCTTGCCGCAAGTAGTTAAATCAGCACGTGTAATGAAAAAATCCGTAGCGTGGTTAGAACCTTTCTTATTGGCTGAAAAAAGCGGTAGTGAGGTTTCCACTAATGGCAAGATTTTGATGGCTACGGTAAAAGGTGATGTACATGATATTGGTAAAAACATCGTCGGTATCGTATTGCAATGTAATAGCTATGAAGTTGTAGACCTTGGCGTAATGGTACCTGCTGATAAGATTTTACAAACAGCAGTTGAACAAAATTGTGACATTATTGGTTTATCAGGATTAATTACCCCTTCATTAGATGAAATGGTCAACGTAGCCAAAGAAATGCAACGTCTTGATATCAATTTACCTTTGATGATTGGCGGAGCAACTACTTCTAGAATTCATACTGCGGTTAAAATTGATCCTCAATTTGAAGGTTCAATCGTTTATGTTCCAGACGCATCACGAGCCGTAGGGGTTGCGGGTAAATTAATCTCAAAAGATAATAAAGCTGCATTCCATAAAGAAATGAAAGACGAATACGATGCGATGCGTGTCAATCGTGCAGCAAATCAACGCGTAAAGAAAACAGCTACTTTGTTACAAGCCCGTGCCAATAAAGTAAAGATTGATTGGGAGAATTATCAACCGCCCAAACCTGCCATTTTTAATGGACATATCGACCACGAATTAGTCAAAGGTGATTACATTTATGAAACATTAGATAACGGTGGTGTGGTACTTCAATTTAATGATTATCCTTTAGATGACTTAGTCGAAATCTTTGATTGGATGCCTTTCTTCAGAAGCTGGGAGTTGGCAGGACGTTATCCTGATATTTTAACCGATGAAGTCGTTGGTGAAGAAGCAACAAAACTTTTGATTGATGCTAAAGAAATGCTTAAAACTTTACTGGCTGAAAAATGGCTAACTGCTAAAGCAGTAGTAGGATTCTTTCCTGCTAATAGTAATGGTTTAGATGATATATCTTTGTATTCACAATCTTTACAAAAATCAGATGAAGCACATACGCACTTACATCATGTTAGACAACAAATGGATAGAAATAATCAAAATGCCAATTATTGTCTTGCCGATTTTGTCGCGCCTAAAGATTCGGGTAAAGAAGATTGGTTAGGTTCATTTGCGGTAAGCACAGGTTATGGCATCGAGGAGCATGTTAAGCGCTTCCAAGAAGATCATGACGACTACAACGCGATTTTACTTGAAGCTTTAGCTGATAGATTTGCCGAAGCTCTAGCTGAAAAAATGCATGAATTAACCCGTAAAGTCTTTTGGGGATATTCCAGTGATGAAACTCTCAGCAATGAAGAAGTAATTAAAGAGAAATATCAAGGTATTCGCCCTGCTCCTGGTTATCCTGCTTGTCCTGAGCATAGTGAGAAAGGAACGCTCTGGGACTTATTGCAGCCAGAAGAACGTATAGGTTTGAAAATCACAGAATCTTATGCAATGTGGCCTGCAGCTGCGGTATCGGGTTTTTACTTTTCACATCCTGATTCACGTTATTTTGGTACAGGCAAAATCAATCGTGATCAAGTTGAAGATTATGCAAAGCGTAAAGGTTGGAATATGGATACTGCTGAAAAATGGCTAGGGCCAGTGTTGAGTTATGATGCTTAAATATTGATATAAACGACACCCCCTAGCTTTTTACCACTTTTACTGTAAATCTCTAGAATATTAGCGTCTTAATAAAGCAAACCAACGCCATACATTAAGAATACTCATCAATGAAGCTGCTACATACGTAAATGCAGCAGCCTTAAGAATTTGATCTACAGCGTGATGCTCATCTTCACGGATATAACCTTCTTTAAGAATGGGTAAGGCTTTGCCGAAACTAGCATCTAATTCAACGGGAAGTGTCACTAAGTGAATAACTGTTGAACCCGCAATGGTTAGAAAGCCTGTAGCGAAAAATATAAAACCTGCAGCTGGACTTCTTGTTAATACCAAAGCAACAGGCATGATCATCATAATCATTGAACCGACTTTCTCTAACTTCATCGACACTTTTATCAGACGCGAGCGCAATTCTAACTTTGCTTCTTTTCTGTGATGTTGAATCGCATGTCCAACTTCATGCGTTGCAACAGCGACTGCTGTTAAAGATTTATCATGATAGTTGTTGGGAGATAAACGCACGGTTTTAGAATCAGGATCATAATGATCATTACCTTCATCCGTTTCCTCAACATTCACATCAGTCATTTCAAAACGATTGATTAAATGTTGAGCGAGTTCACCACCCGTTCCCTGAATATGATCTAAAGGTGTTGAATATTTCGCAAAGGTATTTTTAGCCCACCATTGCGGTAAAAATATGATCGCAACGATAACAAGTAGCAGGATGATTATAGGCATGTACTTATTTTATTATATAAAAGGTGCAATAGACATAAAAAGACACCCTCCACCTTTCTGGCGGTTTAAAGGTCATTAAAACCTCAGAAAAGGTGGGGGGTGTCTTATCAAACTGACTTGAATTGAGTTTTAATTATTAAATAATTATTCTGTAGTAGCTAATTCAGATTCATCTTCTTCTATCTGTTTTTGCTCAATTTTTAAGTTTTCTAAAGAACGTTCTAATCCTATAATGAGTATTTCTATATCTTTAATTTCTTCGTGTTTAGACGACTTTAAGGCATCAGTTTTTGACAGCTTTTTACGTTTGAGTTCTTGTTGCTGTTCAAGATCTATTAACTCATCAGAATTAGCTTCAAGTAAAGTACTACCGTTCTTGTTTAACTCATCAATCTGAAACACAATTGTATTTAATTCGGTATGCTTTTCCTGTTCATCTTCAGATAACTGATCTAGCTCTTCTTGCATATCAGCAATTTTATCATTACGTTCATGTTTAGATTTGTCTTGCTCTGCTTTTTGCGAAGATCGTTCCTTGTTTTTAAGTGTTTCTTTTTCTTCTAAATCTAAAAGAACTTGTTGTTTCTGATCAATATCCTGGTCCATCCCAGTTATTTCTTCTTCAAGTAGTAACAACTGCTCTTTTAGCTTTACTAAATCTTCTTCTCTTGATTTTTTATAAATTTGAAGTTCTTCTAAGCTTCTATTCTTATTAGATTTAAGATCCTCAAATTGTTTTACAAGTGATACTTCTTTATTATATTCATCTTGTTCAAGTTCATCTTCGATATTCTGTTTTTCTAAATCTTGAATGTTTTTATTCAAGGTAGATTGCTTTTCTTGAATATCTATAAGCTCATCTTCCACTTGTTTTTTTGCATTATTCTTAAACGCAATGAAGCCGCCATTATCTTTTTGCTCTAATTCAACTTCTTCTTGTTTAGAAGCGTAATATTGTTCCAGCTGTTCAACGCTTTTTTGAGTGAGATTTTGTGTTTGTTCTAAATGATTCACTTCTAAAAGAATAAGTTCTTTTTCTTGTTGAAGCTGAATAATATTTTGTTCTTTTAAAGAAATGCGTCTTTTTATATTTACATCAGTATTGATCATAGGAATCATTTCATGGATCTCATTTTTACTTAATACAAACTCTGTATCTATTATCTTATTTTCTTCTATTGCTTCATGTTCATTTGATGTTTCAACACTAACAGCAACAACTGATTCCAGTTCATCGAAAGGATTTCGATAGTTATCATAAATATCAATATCTATGTTATTCATCATTGAATCATGATCTGACTGTTTTCTTGAATGTTCTTCGGTTTCTTTAATTTCTGTATTAGGATGGTTGGTAGTTGCATCGATTTTATGATCTAAATCTTGAGAAGTATTATCTTCAGACTCTTCACTAATAGATGAATTTTCTGTAATCGGAGCAACATAATCAGAATTACTTTTGATAACTAAATCTTCAAAATTATCATCAGACATTTTATATAAGTCAGATTCAGCTTGATCTAGTTTTTCTTTAAATGATTTTGACTCGGTTTTAAGTAATTCAAAACTCTCCACCAATTCATTTATAGTTTTAGGTTTATATTTTCTAATTGAACCAAAAAATAAATCACTATGAACTTGATGAAGTTTTGTATGTATTTCTTGTACTTCATCAAACCAAGAAAAAGCAGAAATTTTATTTTTGCTTGATTCACACCAATGACTGAAATCACATTCATCGTAAGCAACAGGTTCTTCAAGCCTATCTAAATTGATACCGTCTACAATTATTTTCCCTTGCTTCACCCATATGATATGAGAATCACGCACTTCTCGAAGGACATTGATAATTTCTTGCTTTTGCATATAAAACCCAATTTACAATTATTTTTATAATTAACCATTTATACTGGTGATTAACACTTATATTAATAGACAGGTTCATTATTTTCAAAGCTATTAGATCAGCGGTACATTAGGCTTCTCATGTATTTTTTATATACATTACATAAGAAAATTTATGAGTGGAATTTAAAAACCTATAAACATAATTTATAACTGATTAGAGCATCATGCTTAAGATAGTTTTGCTTTTTGAAAATTGCTCAAAACTTCTAATGCAAAAACACACAACAGCGACTAACATAACAACACTTTAAATTAATAAAAATTCACTCAGTGGCTCCTAAACCCCAATTAAATGAACAACAACAGCAAGCTGTCGAACATATAGGTTCGCCATTATTGGTTCTTGCAGGCGCGGGGACTGGCAAAACGCGTGTGATTACTGAAAAAATTGCGTGGTTGATTAGAAAAGCTAATATAGACGCTAAAAATATTGCTGCAATAACCTTTACCAATAAAGCAGCACGAGAAATGAAACAACGTGCTACGGACATTCTCAGTAAAGATGAAGCCAAAGGATTAACCGTATCTACATTTCATACGCTGGGCTTAACTATTATCCGAAAAGAGTATAAGCATCTTGGCTATAAAGCAGGTTTTACCATTTTTGATGCCCAAGATAGCAGCACCATTATTAAGGAGCTCACCTTCAGTGAGACAGTCGCAGAAAATGATGATGGAAGCGATTCTGATAAAAACAAAGATGATGATATTCGTTGGATTATCTCGCGTTGGAAGAATGATTTTGTATCTATTGATAAAGCCTTCGAGATAGCTACAAATCCTCATGAAGTTCGTGCTGCAAAACTCTACCGCAGTTATCAAAGACAATTGAAAGCCTATAATGCTATCGATTTTGATGACTTGATTTTACTGCCTTTACAGCTGTTTAGAGAAAAACCTGAAGTACTTAAAAACTGGCAAAATAAATTTCGGTTTTTACTCGTTGATGAATATCAAGATACGAATATTTGTCAATACGAATTAGTTAAACTATTAACTGGCTTGAGGAAAGAATTGACAGTAGTCGGAGATGACGACCAGTCTATATACGCTTGGCGCGGTGCAAAGCCTGAGAATATTGCCCAATTACAAACTGATTATCCTAATTTAAAAGTAGTCAAACTAGAACAAAACTATCGCTCCACCTCTCTCATTTTAGAAAGCGCCAATGCACTGATTTCAAATAATGATCATCTATTTGAAAAGAAGCTTTGGAGTAGCCTTGGTGCAGGTGAAAAAATTCGTATCATCCCTTGTAAGAGTGCTGAACACGAGGTCGAGACAGTTATTAGCGAAATCATGAAATACAATTTCCGTGATAAAGCAAAATATCAGGATATGGCAATTCTGTATCGGAGTAATTACCAAAGTCGTTTGTTTGAACGTTATCTTCGCAGTAACAATATTGCTTATAAACTCAGTGGTGGCACATCCTTTTTTGAGCGAGCTGAAGTTAAAGATATTCTCGCTTATCTACGTTTAATTGTTAATACCTCTGATGATGCCGCTTTTTTACGCGTCATCAATACACCCAAACGTTCAATTGGTGCGAGTACTCTAGAAAAACTGGGTAATTATGCCAACGAGCGTCAAATCAGCCTGTTTGCAGCCAGCCAAGAAATGGGGTTTTCACAACGTGTTTCTGGTAAAGCTGCGGCGTTAGTACAAAGCTTTATCTTTTGGCTTAATGACTTAATCGTCGCTAGCCATGAAACTAAACCACACGCTTTAGTAGAGCGTATTGTCACCGAGATTGCTTACGAAGACTGGCTGAAAAATATTTGTTCTTCTGATAAACAAGCAGAGCAACGCATGGCAAATGTCTATGAGATTATTGATTGGACAAGACGCTTGCATGAGGATGGCGAGGGCAAAGAAACCATCGCAGAAATTATCGCCCACATGTGTTTAATGGACTTACTAGAACGTAATCAAGAAGAAGAAGAAGACAACGCCATCAGTCTGATGACTATGCATACCGCCAAAGGCCTTGAATTTCCCTATGTATTTTTAATCGGTGTAGAAGAAGAAATTCTACCTCATGCAAATAGCATGGAAGAAGATGGTTTAGATGAAGAACGCCGATTAGCTTACGTTGGTATAACCCGTGCCAAACAACATCTAACTATTACTTTCGCCAATATGCGTAATAAATATGGCGAAAAAATGAGTTGCGAACCCAGTAGATTCTTAGAAGAATTACCTGAACAGAACTGTGAATGGGCGGACCGAGTGGTGGTAACACAAGAACAGATGCAAGCTACCAGCCAATCATACATTGCTAACCTCCAAGCAATGTTAGATGATTAAAAAGACATACCCTCTACTTTTATGTCTTTATAAAATTCAATTAAATGGCAAACTGTTAGTCAGCAATGCTTAATTCTTGTTCTTTTGCATCCTGTGATGATTTCAATTTAACTAAAATTCTTTCAGCTCTTTCGATGCTTTTGTCAATTTCGTTAATTTCTACCTGTTTTGATCCTTTTAAACGATCTATTTCTTCAACTTTGTCACGTCTTTCCTGATGCTGTTGTTGAAGATCTAATAATTCATTACTACTAGCTTTATCTGTTAACTCATGATTTTTTTGTAGTTCTTGAATATCAAAATTGATTAATTCTAAATCCTTTTGCTTCTGTCTTCCGTGTTTATGGAAAACATCTAGCTCTTTTTGTCTAGCATTGATTGAATTTTGACGTTCATCTTCAAGTTTTTGCAGCTCTCCAAGTTGCTTATTATTTTGTTCCATTTTAACTTGTTCTTTTGTTTCCAAATCAGACATATCTTGTTGTTTCTTTGATTTTTCCGTCTCCATGTCTGCGATTTCTTCTTCAACAAGCAACAATTGGCTCTTGAGTTGTTGTAAATCAACTTTTCTTAGTTCTAAATGTTGCAGTAAAGTAGTTAAATCTTTATTTTTATTGTGCTTTAAGTCTTCAAATTGTTTTGTTATTGAGATACTTGATATATCTCTCTCTCGTTTAAGTTGCGCTTCTGAACTCTTCATTTGCAGATCTTCAATAAGATCTTTTAGATTATGTTTGGTCTCTGCAATCTCATTTAAACTAGTAAATACATCCTTTCTATTATTGTTTTTCAATGACAATAAATTCTCATTCTCACATTTATCTATATCAATCTCTTGTTGTTTTAAGATGTAACTTTGTTCAAGTTGATCAGCACTTTGTAAGTTAAGTTTTTGAGTATTTCCTAAATGAACAAGTTCTAATTGTGATAGTTCTTTATCTTGCTGCAATTGAACGATATTTCTTTCTTTCAAAGTAATATGAATGCCTTCACTTTCAGAATTTTTTCTAGAAACAGAAAATTCAGCACTAACTGGCTCTTGACCTTTAGCCTCACTACTATTGCCCTCTTCTGAACTTGATGATTGAGTCGAAGTGTCATATTCGTATTCTTCAATTTCAATTTTTTGAAAAGATTCATCATCTGTTGAAGGGAGGTTTAATATGAGTTTATTAAATTCTGAGTCAGGCATATGCTCAAGTTCTTCTTCAATATCATCTAACTTAGTATTAAATAAGTCTGCTTCGGACTTAAATGCTTCAAAGCGTACTAATAATTGATCAATTGTTTTAGGTCTAAATTTACGCATTGATTCGAAAAATAAAACGCTAAATTTATTGTGTAAATTTATATGACTTTCTTTTAATTCTTGAAACCATGTAAAAGCATGAACTTTACTATCGTTTTCCACATACCATTGGCTAAATTGACAATCTTCACATTTAATCGGTTCTTCGATTGTATCTAGATTAATACCATCTATAAGGACTTGGGCATCATTTAACATAAAGCCATGTGAAACTCGCGCCTGTTGCAAAATACTTATGATTTCTTGCTTATCCATTTTGAGCTTGTTCTCTTATTATTTTTATAACTAGTCAAATTTATTATGAGTTACATACACTATTTTAGTCGACTGATATTTTTTTACAATGCTATTAGATCAACGGTAATAGGGTTTCAGGGGGATTTCTTAAGAATTAAAATTAACCAATGACTCAGTGTAAATAATTTTTGTTATATTTTGTTTTATGGAAATTTCTATATTTTTTTGAATCGGCAGTATTGAAATACTTATAATGCAAAAACCTCTAACAAAGACTTGCCTACCTTCAGACAATGTTAGACGATAAAAAAACACCCCTCACCTTTTTAATAAACTTCATGTTTGGTTATTAAAGACGTTGAATTTAGTTTAGTTAACTAGATAACATTTTTGGTTGGCCTGTTATGGCGAAGCTTGCTCAGAATAATTATTAAACGGTTTTTATAATTTTGAAATTAGTTCACTCCAATAATGTCTAGCTTAAAATCGCCTTGGCAGTTTTTGCAAAATTTAAATAAGAAAAACTATTTCCTTTCTCTAAAAGTATTCCCACAAAAACGGCATTTAGAAAATTGAATATTAGGTAAAGTAGATGCTTCTTGCGAAGGTTTTAATTTAATAATATTAACGCTACCGCAATTAGGGCAACAAGAACCAGTATTAGCAGGAAGGTTAGGCAAATCTACCTTTGTATCGCTTACTTTCTTTTTAACAAAAGAATAAGAAGCAGATAAAGTAGCTGTGTTTGAAACACTCTCTTCGTAATTTATTGGAGGTAAACGACTCTCATGCTCAGTAATTAAAAGCTGGCATTGTTTGCGGAACGGCTTTAATAAACCTACTTGATCAAACTTTTTTCTGAATTCTTGAAGTAATTCAACCGTAGGTAGCTTTGGTTTAAAGTCTGGTTGCATGAAGCTAAATAAATACAACTGATGTTTTGCCCAGCGCAATAAAGAAACATCATCTAAAGCTAGAACCTCTTGTAACGCCACTAAACGTAATAATATTAGTTGTTCATTCGCACTCAGGTTTACCATTTTTTTCTTTTCGAAAAATTTTCTAAATTTAGACCAAGGTAAACTGCTAGCAAAAAGTGCCACTGAACTCACAAAGTGAGGATCAGGCGCAACGTATGATTCTCCTTTTCCCATTTCTTCTCTCACGTAAAGATCCACATGTGCTCCTTTAATTTAAACGTTAAATGAGCGTGATACTTCTACAGCTGTCAAACACTCCCTACTTGCAGTTAGATTAGGTCATAGAAAATAGGAGTAACAGCGACATTTCATACATTGGCGTAGTTACTCTGACGAACGGTAAATAAAAATATTTAGCAGCCCTGAATGCTTATAGATTAAGCGATATAAGGTCTTAACTCCTTTCCATTTAAGCCTTATATTTATTATGTGTAGTAGTTTTTTAAAGGTCAGATTGAAAATAGGCAATAAGGTGGGGGGTGTCTTTTTATTCGTTAACTTACTAATAACAACAGCTTAAGAAAATGAGTTTGCGCTAGCTATTGAAACAACCCTATTCTTTACCTATTATTAGTAATATATGACATTTAATTCACTTATCTAATTTGCGCCTAAGTAAAATAAAAATCGCAGGTTTTAAATCTTTTGTTGATCCAACAACAATCGATTTACGCAGCAGTCTAACCGGTGTTGTTGGGCCGAATGGTTGTGGCAAATCAAATGTTATTGATGCCGTACGATGGGTAATGGGTGAGAGTTCAGCCAAGCATCTTCGTGGCGCTTCGATGGACGATGTTATCTTCAACGGTTCAGCCGCTCGCCAACCTATAGGCCAGGCTGCAATAGAATTAATCTTTGATAATAGCGATTCTACGTTAGGTGGAGAATATGCCGAGTTTTCTGAAATTGGTATCAAACGCTTAATAACCCGCGATGGTCAATCTAAATATTTTCTAAATGGCTCTCGATGTCGACGTCGTGATATCACCGATATATTCTTGGGCACAGGTTTAGGTCCACGCAGTTATGCGATTATTGAACAAGGCATGATCTCTCGTTTGATTGAAGCTAAACCCGAAGAACTGCGTAATACCTTAGAAGAAGCGGCGGGTATATCTAAATATAAAGATCGTCGTCGTGAAACTGAAAGACGTATCAAAAATACTCGTGAAAATTTGGATCGGCTGAGTGACTTACGTGAAGAGTTAGAAAAGCAATTATCGCATCTTGATCGACAAGCTAAAGCAGCGGTTAGATTTAAAACACTCAAGCAAGAAGAACGCCAAACTAGCGCCGAATTAATCTTATTACGATTAAAGAATGTCGATGAAGATATAAATGAACGCCAAAATATCATTAATGAAAATGCCAATACTCATCAATCAGCACTGGCAGAACAACGTTCTCTTGAAAATCAAATTGAATCGCAACGTAGCCAACAAACACAAGCAAATGATACCTTTAACGAAGTACAAGCCAGCTTCTATCAAGTGGGTGCTGAGATATCTCGTTTAGAGCAAACAATCCAGCATCAAAAAGAACTAGCCGAACGTCACCAGCGCGAGCTAACCCAAGTTGATAGTGAAATTTCAGCAGCACAACAACACGCTGATGCTGACAAAACCCAATTACAAACGGCAACAGAGCAATTAACAGAATTTGAACCGTTGTTAACTACTGAAAAACAAGAGTTAGAAAGTGCCAATACTAAACTCAATGATGCCGAAGCCAAGCTAACTGAATGGCAACAATCATGGAATAGCTTACAAATTAGACTGGCTGAACCGGCTCAACAAGCGCAAGTTGAACGTGCTAGGATGGAGCAACTTGAAAAACAGTTGCAACAAGTTGCTAGTCACCTACTCAAACTGAATAACGATAAAGGCATCTTCAATACTGAATCACATACTGAAGAATTAAGCCAACAACAGCAACTATTGTCAGATACTAAACAACAATCATCGACGATTCAAACTGACTTTGATAAATGTAAACAAGACCTACAAACACAGATAGAAACGAATCGAGAAAGTCAGCAACAATTACAAGATAGTCGTTCTGAATTACAATCACTAAGCGGAAAACTATCATCTTTAGAAGTATTACAACGTGCAGGTTTAGGTAAAGACAAAAATAGTAAGTCGATGAAACGTCAACAAGAATGGTTGCGTAAACATGGACTCGATTCAATACAACCCCTTGCTGAAACGATTCAAATAGAAAGTGGTTGGGAGAAAGCATTAGAAATTGTCTTAGGTGATTTTTTACAATCCAAGCAATTAGATTCTAAACAGCAACTTGAAAATATTTTCAAGGGTGAATTACCTTCTGCTTCGAGCACTTTTATTTTCAATGATGATAAAGCACCGAATACATCTAATAATTCACTTGCGGCAAAAGTTTCAGAGCCTAAAGCTATCCAAGCCCTACTCTCTAGTATTCAATGCGCCGAAACACTCGAAGATGGATTACAACAACAATCAAACTTGAAAGCCGGCGAAACTCTTATTACAAAAGATGGCATGTTGTTAGGTTCTAACTGGCTGAAGACTCAGGCACAAGATAGTTTTAATCAGCAGGATGGTGTACTAGCTAGAAAGAAAGAAATTGAAGCCACTAAAAAACGTATTGATGGATGCGAAGTTTCACTTAAACAGCATCAACAAACTTTAGATAACGGACAACAACAACGTAAACAGTTTGAAGAACAGCAAGGTCAATTACAGACTCGTTTGAATGAATTACACCGTGAAGAGTCTCAAGCACAATCTGTAATTCATGCAAATGAAAATAGAATCAAGCAGACTGAAGCGAATCAACAACGCGTGTTAACTGAAATTATTGATTTAGAGTTACAACAAACTAACAATCAAGAATTTCATCAAAATGCGACAAAATTACGTAATCAAGCCTTACAGTTATTAGAGTCTTTGGAATCAGAGAAAAACCAAATAGAAGGTAAAGAAAAGCCATTACAACAATCGTTCTTTAGCGCAAAAGAACAAGCGCGTCTAATCAGCGAAAATGTTCAACAGGCTCAATTAAAGGTAGAAGCGGCTAAAACTAGTAAACATAGTGCTCAGCAACAATTAAATCGTTTGGATGAACGTTTAAGTATGTTGAATGAGCGTAAGAATAATTTAATAACGCAAAACTCTAATCAAACAGATGACACAGCAACTGAACAAAACACTGAACAGTTATTAGCACAACAACTAGAACAAAGAAAAACGGTTGAAATTGAGTTATCTAAAGCACGTGAAAACCTTCAAACTATTGATAACGCAGTTCGTGAATTAGATCAAAAACGCTCACAAGCAGAACAAACCGTTGAAAAATTCCGTTCTCTTTTAGAAAACTTAAAAATGGAATGGCAAGAAGTCAGCGTTCGTCAACAAACGCTCAAAGAGCAGTTTGATGAAACGGAATTCAACGCAGATGATTTACTGCAAAAAATGGATGATGAGATTAGTCTCGATAAACAAAAAACGCATCTTGAAGATATTCAACGTAAAGTCGCTCGCTTAGGGGCTATCAATCTCGCAGCAATTGAAGAATTTAAAACGCAAAATGAGCGGAAAATTTATTTAGATCAGCAAGATGCTGATTTAATGGAAGCGCTAGAAACTTTAGAAACAGCTATCGCTAAAATTGACCGTGATACTCGCAGCCGCTTTAAAGATACCTTTGAAAAAGTAAACACCCGAATTCAGGAAATGTTCCCACAACTTTTTGGTGGTGGCAGAGCACACCTTGAAATGACAGGGGATGACCTGCTAACTACGGGCATTTCTATCATGGCACAACCACCTGGCAAGCGTATTTCTAGTATCCATTTAATGTCAGGTGGAGAAAAAGCATTAACGGCTGTAGCGCTCGTATTTGCTATTTTTGAACTTAATCCAGCGCCATTTTGTATGCTGGATGAGGTTGATGCACCCTTAGATGAAGCTAATGTCGGACGATTCTGTCAGCTGGTTAAGAAGATGTCAGATAGAGTACAATTCATCTTCATCACGCATAATAAAACAACCATGGAACTCGCTGAAAATCTTATTGGTGTGACCATGAGAGAACCTGGCATATCAAGACTGGTAAGTGTGGATGTTAATGAAGCCGCGCGTATGGCAAACGAATAGCAAATTAATAAAAACGTCTAATTTTTATCCTAAAAACCTATAAAACCAAAAGTTAAGCTAATAATTTATGAACATTTCAAGCATCTTAATTACTATTGTCGGCATCATAATCATCATCGGGCTTTATGTTGTGAGTCGTGTTGGCCAAAGTAATATGCCAACAAAAGAAACTTCACAGTTACCTAATATTAATGATGATAATGGCGATGAATTTACTTCTATCTTGGATGATATCGCAGCAACAGATGGATCATCCCCAGTTATTAATAAAGAAGTTGCTGCAAAAACTAACAATGCCAAACAACAACTTGTGTTGTTTATTTCTACTGCTAATAGTGAGCAAGTACTTGATGGTGATTTAATTAAACAGACTTTATTAGACAATGGCTTGAGTTTAGGTGACAAAGATATCTATCATTACTCCATTGAAAGCGAAAACAAGAATAAAGAACAACAAACCTCTAGCCTATTCAGAATAGCAAATGGAGTAGAGCCATGGACATTAAAAGATAAGGATTTAGAGAAAAAACAATTAGTAGGTTTATCAATGGTGATGCTTTTACCTACCGTCATTAAAAATGAAGTGGCATTGAAAATCTTTATTGAAGTGGCTGATAAGATTGCGGAACAAACTCATGGCGTTTTAAAAAATCAGCAACAACAAATACTTAGCGCCGAAGATAGAGAATCGATGTTTAATTCCTAGAAACTCTTATTGCGTTGTAAATAATAAAAATTAAGCATTTTAAAAAGAATTTATATCACTCATCTGGCATTCAGCTTTGATTCTTATAATGAAGTCATACTTTAAATAGTATGAATAAGTAAAATTTATAAAACACAATAACAATAATAAAAAAGTAATAAAATAATAAGGGGAAACAAATGAGATATAACGACCAAACTTTAAATCCAGACTTGGGCCAAGAAGTGATTCCTAACATCGAAGACGTTGATAAGGATCAATCTAAACAAGAGAAGAAAATTAAAGCGCATGTTGTTAGACGCAACGTTGAAGATTATCTAGAACGCAAAGCGCTTGAGCGCAGCCTTAAAGAAGTGTTTGATGATGACTTTTTACTAGACTAATTATTTAATAGTCTATTAAGCTATTAGATTAAATTCTAGTTTCCAATTTCTTAAATAACTATTTACTCAAATAATGAGTTTAAGCTACCAGTTCGATCTAAGAATACCTATAATCATTTTTTGTAAACTTTTTGGTGAAGCCTCATGCCTTCCGATATTACTTTGTCGGATATTTTTGCTTTTTGCTTCTTCTTTTTTTCTTGGTTTTCCATATCCAAGTTAAGCAGTCGATATAATCTTAGCAAAGATAAAACCTCACTTTACATTATTACTAAAAGTGTCCGAAACCAATGGATGCTTCGTTTACTCAATCGTGAAAACCGTATGCCAGACGTCGCTTTATTAGGACATCTAATGCGCAGCGTTTCATTTTTCGCCTCTACCAGCTTACTTGTGTTAGCCAGTTTTATTACTGTCTTTGGCATTGTGGAAGATGCAATTCAAGTAACTTATGATATCCCCTTTGCACAACACGTTAGTCCTGCTTTTTGGAAACTTAAGCTATTGTTGATGGTGCTCATTTTCAGTTTCGTATTTTTCAAATTAGTCTGGTCGATTCGACAATACAACGCCACTATATTTATGGTGGGTGCTGCACCAGAAAATACAGCTCCTGAAGCAGACAAAACCTTCTATGCTGAAAACCTAGGTACAGTAATCAATCGCGCCAGTCGACATTTTGTAGATGGCATGCGCGGCTATGAATACGCAGTTGCTGCATTAGCTTGGTTTATAAATCCTTACTTATTTATCATTTCTACAATATTAGTATCCTTAGTAACTTATCGTCGTGAATTCGCTTCTAAAACTATGGAAGCAATGAATAAATGATAAATCTGAGTTGTTAGGTTGATGCAAAAGACCTTTGTTGTTTATCTCATCATGTTATTACCACCCATATTTTGGGCGGGTAATTTTGTTGTGGGTAGAGCTGTTGCTGATTCGACTGGCCCATTAGGTTTAGCGTTTTCAAGATGGTCACTAGCCCTACTATTCTTAGTACCTTTTATAGTTAAACCTCTATGGCAACACCGAGGAACTATCAGGAAACATCTTCTCGCCCTATCAATATTGGCCATTTTAGGAGTTTCTAGTTTTAATACCATTGCTTATATTGCTCTACAGCAAACCACAGCGACTAATGCGATTTTACTCAATTCATTTATCCCAATTTTTATCTTAGTAATATCTGGTGTTTTTCTTAAAGAAAAAATCTGTAAAAAACAACTATTCGGAGTATTTGTCTCTTTACTTGGTGTTATTTCAATTATCAGTCGTTTGGATCTTAGTGTTATTCAAAACCTATCAATTAACAAAGGCGATTTATGGATGTTGCTTGCAGCCTTAGTTTGGGCGTTTTATTCTATTCTGTTAAAATATTTACGTCCTAAGGACCTGCCCCAACTACTATTTTTAGGTGTTTTGATAATATTAGGTGTGTTGTTTTTATTCCCTGTCTTTTTATTAAACCCTTTTAATGAAGAAGCGATTGTTTGGACACCGCTAAACTTGAAAGCGATATTCTATATCGCCTTATTCCCCTCAATTATTGCAACACTCTCTTGGAATTTTGGCATCAGCAAAATTGGTGCAGCCAAAGGTGGTCAATTTATTCATCTAATGCCTTTTGTTGGCGCTATTTTAGCGATTGTATTTTTAGGTGAAACCTTGGAATTATTTCATCTGTTAGGCGCTGGGTTCATTGCCTTAGGTTTATGGCTGAGTTTGTTTAATAAGAAGAGTAATTGAGTATTTAGAAATGACATCCCTACATTTTCATGAGGGTTCAAAACAGCCACCTTTCGTATAGTCGACTCTGCGCTCCAACATTGTAATGCCAAAGGCTAGACTACCTCTTTTTCTGTATTAGATCTTATCAATCACTTGAGTTTGGTGTTTATGTAATATCCAAACTATCAATTAAACTCTGCATATCTTCAGGCACACCAATTTCCCATGACATTGTTTCGTCGGTATGTGGATGCCGAATTGTCAAACGCGTCGCATGCAATGCTTGACGATTAAAACGTTGTAATTGAGTTCGTAGAGACTCATCTATATTAGCTGGGACTTTGGTTCTGCCACCATATACTCGATCTCCAACAATCGGCATATGTTTCCATGAAAGATGAACGCGGATCTGGTGCGTACGCCCCGTCTCAAGATTGACTCGTAAAAGTGTATGGTTTAAAAGACGCTGTTCAACACGATAATGAGTAATGGCTTCTTTGCCCCCACCTGTTAGATGCACCGTCATTTTCTTGCGGTCACGCGGGTGTCGCCCAATATTTGCTTCAATCGTATCACCTGCAATTACGTCTTTGGATACTAATGCCAAATACTCACGTTTAACTTCGCGATCTTGCAATTGATTGACTAAAGCATTGTGCGATTCTAAAGTTTTGGCAACCATCATCAAACCTGTCGTATCTTTATCAAGTCTATGCACGATACCTGCGCGTGGTAAGTTTTTCTGTTCTGAGTTATGCGCCAATAAGCCATTCACTAAAGTGCCGTTCTGGTTACCAGCGCCAGGATGAACCACTAGACCCGCGGGTTTATTTAACACTAGTAAATGATCATCTTCATAAACAATATGAAGATCAATTGATTCGGGAAGATCATTGATTTTAGCCTGTAGTACCGGAGTAACGATGATTTCATCGCCACCTGATACTTTATCGCGAACATTGGCTTTGGCATTGTTCAAACGAATATCACCGGACTTAATCCATTTCTGCAGTTGACTACGTGAAAATTGCGGACACAACTCAGCGACTACTCTATCTAACCTTTCGCTTAGATATTCCATGGGTACTAAAAATTCAAGTGACTCTGGATGTGATTGTGGTTCCGAAATTGAATCAGTAGAGGAGCTTGTATCTAAATCTGTAGTCATTTTTTTGTACTTCAATAGCAATAACTTCGATTATAAGGGAATCTCTACCGAATATGTTGTAATACTGTTCTATTAGCTCAAGTGTTGTATAATTCAGGAATATTTGTGCATGTAGATAAAATTAAAACAATATTCATAATAAATTTACATTGCAATTAAAAACAGTAAGAAAGGGCTATTTATGTATTTCACCAACAAAACTTCATCAACACAATTATCAATGAAGCTAGGCTTAGCTTTTATCTTGTGTTTGTCACTGGCTGCTTGCTCTCAGAAAAAGAAAGAAACGGCAGAAACAGGACCTAGCCAATCAGCAAAATCATTGTTTCAAGAAGCACAGACTTTGATGGGCAATAACCAGTTTGAAGAAGCAATTAAAAAGTATGAATCACTAGAAGCTCAGCATCCACTGGGTAGATATGCTCAACAAGCATTGCTAGAACAGGCTTATGCTTATTTCAAATTCGATGAACCTGATACTGCCCTAGATACTATTGATCGTTATATGCGTGTTTATCCAAGAGCACCAAGAATGGATTATGCATTATATCTGCGTGGCTTAATCAACTTCACTCGTGGCGGTAGTATTATAGATAAAGTTTTCCCTAGAAACTTCTCTGATCTCGATGGAGTTCGTCAAAAAGAAGCCTTCAATGATTTCTCTGCATTAATTAATCGCCATAAAGGTAGCCCTTACGCTGCTGATGCAAAGAAACGTATGCATTATTTAAAGAATACTCTAGGTCAATCTGAAGTCAGTGTTGCAAAATATTATATGAAGCGTGGCGCTTTTCTAGCAGCTTATAATCGTGCCGATTATGCTATTAAATATCATCAGGGCACTCCTGCAGTGATTCCTGCTTTGAAAATTAAAACCTGTGCAGCTAGAAAATTAGGTAAGGATGATTTAGCTGAAGATACATTGCGTATTATTAAGCTTAATTTTCCTACTCAAACTAAATTTTCTTGCCGTTAATATTTATCAGTTGATAGATATTAAACAAGTAATATTCTAATCAATAAAAGGGGCATTTTGCCCCTTTTTTGTAAATATTAGAAACATAAAATAATAATAAAATGATAATAGAAATAACAAGAACAATCAGCTTCAAAACCGTTATACTGCGCGCATTTTTAATTCATTCGTTGATAAAAAATCATGTTTAGTATTATATCCAAACGTAAAGAGAGTATTAAAAACGACCTGTTATCAGGCTTAACCGTTGCTCTCGCCTTGGTTCCTGAAGCAGTTGCTTTCGCAATCCTTGCTCATCTTCATCCTTTAACGGGCTTGTATGCTGCATTCACGGTTGGCTTAATTGCATCCATTGTTGGTGGTCGTCCGGGTATGATTTCGGGTTCGACGGGAGCTATTGCTGTGGTCGTTGGTGCTTTAGTACTTTCACATGGTGAGGAATACTTGTTTGCCGCTGTCATGATGATGGGCTTAATTCAAATTACTTTTGGTATTTTGAAAATGGGTAAGTTTATTCGACTCGTACCCCATCCTGTATTTCTTGGATTTGTAAATGGCTTAGCCTTAGTAATACTTATAGCGCAATTCGAGCATTTCAAAATTACTGATGCTAATGGTATTCATAGCTGGATTACTGGCACACCACTTCTAATAATGATCGCCCTAATTGTATTAACCATGGTGATCATTCAGCTTTTACCACGTTATACCAAAGCAGTTCCTTCGACCTTAGCTGCTATCGTTGTGGGCACATTATTAGTACTTGGACTCAGTTTAGATACACGTACCGTGGCTGATATGGCTTCTATAAAAGGTGTGTTCCCTCCCTTTCATTTGCCTGAAGTAGAATTATCTTGGGAAGCATTAAAAATTGTTTTCCCTTATGCGATGATTATGGCTTTAGTTGGCTTAATTGAAAGCTTACTGACCTTAAACCTGGTCGATGAGCTGACCGATTCAACAGGACACCCTAATCGTGAATGTATTGGTCAAGGAGTGGCAAATACAGTAACAGGCATGTTCAGTGGTATGGGTGGTTGTGCCATGGTCGGCCAGAGTATTATTAATATTAAATCTGGTGGACGGGGACGTCTATCAGGTGTTTCGGCATCTATATTTTTGCTTATCTTTATTCTTTACGCATCGTCCCTAATCGAAGCGATTCCAATCGCTGTATTAGTCGGCGTTATGTTCATGGTAGTGATTGGTACCTTCGAATGGGGAAGCCTGCGATTATTAGGCAAGATTCCATTCTACGATTGGCTCATTATTGTCGCGGTAACGGTTATCACCGTAATATCTGATAACTTGGCTTTAGCAGTTATCGTTGGTGTGATTTTATCTGCACTAGTGTTTGCTTGGGAAAATGCGAAACACATCAAAGCAGACGTCAGTATCGACTCGATGGATAATAAGGTCTATGAAATAGACGGCCCACTATTCTTTGCATCAATTAGAAACTTCCAAGATATATTCACACCGAAAGATGACACAGACGATGTTGTCGTCGATTTTAAAAACTCTCGTATTGCCGATCATTCCGCAATTGAGGCAATTGATAAGTTAGCTGAACGTTATGATCGTGCAGGTAAACGTCTACACCTGAAACATCTTAGTAAAGAATGTCGTTTATTATTGAAGAAGGCAGGACCGCTAGTTGAAGTGAATGTTGTTGAAGACCCTGATTATCATGTTGCAGCAGATAATGTTGCTGATAAGATCAATTTGAAATAAAAAAGACACCCACCACCTTTTTGCCTATTTCCACTTTAGCGGGGCATACACACTATGTTAAGTGTGATCTATTAACCATTGTGGCAGCTGCTTAATATCGTCAACAAAACCGACTGGGTCTTCTTTTAATAAGCGCATCAAACCATGCACTCCATAACTCACAGCCAAAGCATCAACCTTGGTATTGTTTGCTAATTGCAAATCGTATTCGCTATCACCAATCATCAACGTTTTGCTTGCCTCAGTATTACAATCGACCAAAATTTCTTCTAACATTTGTGGATGAGGCTTTGATCGTGTTTCATCAGCACAACGTGTGATTGGAAAAAAAGCTTTTAAGCCTGTATCTATCAAACCCTTATCTAAACCTCGACGAGATTTACCTGTGGCAACTGCCAAATCGTAACCGGATTCTCTAAGAGAATTTAAGACTTCTTTTGCACCATCAAATAATGGGCTTGGAGTTTTATCCTTAGTCAGAAAGTATTCTCTATAGGACTGAGCTGTTTGCTTAATAATTTCTGCAGAGACATTAGGATACAGAGAACGTATAGCCTGCTCTAATCCCAAACCAATAATATTGCTTATTTGTTTATCAGTTCGAGCATCGAGTTTTAAAGACAAAATCGTCGCCTGCATACAATTTACGATTTGGGCTTTCGAATCGATTAAGGTGCCATCCCAATCGAATACTAGTAAAGAATATTTGTTCATAGATGCATTTATATAAGTTTATAAAAAGTTAGAAGGGAATTTGGATAGATCAATAAATCATTATTTTTCTTTTAAACGATTAATAACTGCAATCAGATCATCAGCCAATGGAATTTGGCAGTCATAAATTTTACCGCTGCTTGGCAAAGTAAATTGTAAATGGAAAGCGTGTAAGAAAAGACGTTTTAGCCCAATCTGCTTTTTTGCCTCACGGTTTTCAGCAAAGTCTCCGTATTGTGAATCTCCCATCACTGGCGTACCACGATCTGCTAATTGGGTACGAATCTGATGCATACGGCCTGTTAACAATTCAACTTCTAATAAACTATAAAACTTTAATTCGTTTTTATAACAATGAATCGGATAAAAAATACTTTCAGAGTGTTTACTATTCTCACTCTCTTCCACAACTCTTACTTTTTGTTGTCTACCTTGCTGGCGTTGCAGATTATTTTTAATGTGTTGTACACCGCCTTGCCATTTCCCCATTGCCAGTGTTTGGTAGTATTTGTTTATTTTCTTATCCTTGAGCATCTCATGAAGTTCAATTAACACCCCCCTACTTTTTGCCAACATTACGATGCCGCTAGTTTCTTTATCTAAACGATGCACCAACTCAACAAAAGGCATATCGGGACGTAATTGTCGAAAGCTTTCGATTAATCCGTATTTTTGACCGGTACCACCATGGACTGCTAAGCCCGAAGGTTTATTTATAAGAATTAAATCGTCATCTTCAAGAATAATAGAATCGTTAATACTTTTTAAAATAGCTTCTGGTGCTTTTGCTTGCTCAGGTTTATCGTCTAAGAAAATCGGTGGGATTCTAACAACATCACCATCATTCAATTTTAATAATGGTTTAGCTCTTTTTTTATTTACCCTAACCTCGCCTTTACGCAAGATACGATAAATATAAGATCGTGGCGCTTGTTTAATTTCGCGCAATAAAAAATTATCTATGCGTTGTCCGACAGAATTAGCATCGATAGTTACGAATCTAGCTTTATGTAATTGACCATTTTCAATTTTAGCTACTTTAGATTTTGATTCTTCTATGAGCTCAGATTTGGAGTTTTTTCGCATAAGCAGAGTTTACACAACAAATATAATTTTGTTGTGTAAAAAGTAATAAATTGATATTATTACACCTTGATTTTTATAATGTATTTATGAAGTCAAAGAAAGATTAATTCATTCAAGTCATTTTTAATAATATGTCTGACAAACATAAAAAAGTTATTAAAAAACTTGAGTATTACAACAGTGTTTATCTGGTCGAAATGACAAACAGATAAATAATTAAGGACGCAGCTCCTTGCCAATTAGAACAATAAGTTTGTAGCTTTTCTTTGTTATCTTGCTAAAAATAAAGATGCATTAATATAAAAGCTTCAATTGCTACACACAATTTTTTACTGAAGAATAATAAACTGTTACAACAGTATGGGCTTGATAAAACAACCAGATTTTCTTTTATACCGTTATTTTAACTTATCTTTTTAAGTACTCTTTAACTGTTCTTGTGTGTTAAAAAATTAAGCAAGTAATTGATATTAAATTATTTTACTTAGTTTAATTATATTGAAATCTATCTTGATAGATTAGTGCTAGATCGATCTTTATGTATATTCATTTATAAAGAGATCGTGATAATGAAAACCATTGAACACCTTGCAATCCTGTAAGAAACAATGGCTATTCTAAACGCATTAAATCCTCTATCACCTATTGGCTAAACGTGAGCTGCAATGCTGAACTAATGGTTCGGCAATACAACAGGAAACGTTAAGCAATGAAAAGAATTCTAATAAACGCAACTCAACCAGAAGAAATTCGGGTTGCAATGGTCGATGGTCAATACTTATATGATCTAGATATCGAACATCCCTTCCGCGCTCAGAAAAAAGCCAATATCTACAAAGGTGTTATCACCAGAGTTGAACCAAGTCTTGAAGCGGCATTTGTAAACTATGGCGCTGATCGCCATGGCTTTCTCCCTTTCAAAGAAATTTCTCGTGAATACTACAAAGAAAGTAAATCGAAGAAAGGTGAAAAATCTAAAGGCCGTCCATCTATTTCAGATGTTATTAAAGAAGGCCAAGAAGTATTAGTTCAAGTAGATAAAGAAGAGCGAGGCAACAAAGGTGCGGCGCTAACCACTCAAATTAGTTTAGCAGGTCGATATTTAGTATTGATGCCTAATAATCCTCGTGCCGGTGGTGTATCACGTCGAATTGAAGGCGACGATCGAAATAAAATCCGTGAGATTCTAGACCAACTTGATCTCGATGATGGTATGGGCGCGATTGTTCGTACTGCTGGTGTCGGTCGTGAGTTAGAAGAACTGACTTGGGATATGGACTACCTAAAAACACTTTGGGCGGCCATCAAAGATGCATACGAGCAATCGTCTGCACCTACGCTGCTATATCAAGAAAGTAATGTCATTATCCGTACCCTGCGTGATTATTTCCGTCAAGACGTCGGCGAAATAATTATTGATAGTGATCGTGTTTTTCAACAAGCGCATGACTTTGTGAATGCTGTAATGCCGCATAATTTGAATAAATTAAAGCATTATACAGATACGGTTCCATTATTTAGTCGCTACCAAGTAGAACACCAAATCGAGTCTGCGTTCCATCGTGAAGTCACTTTACCATCGGGTGGTTCAATTGTTATTGATCATACTGAAGCATTGACTGCGATAGATGTTAACTCAGCTCGTGCAACTAAGGGTCGAAGCATTGAAGAAACAGCACTGAATAACAATCTTGAAGCTGCCGATGAAGTTGCTAGACAATTACGTTTACGAGACTTGGGTGGGCTTGTTGTTATCGACTTCATAGATATGCAACCAAACAAAAACCAACGCGCAGTAGAACGCCAACTGCGTGATGCACTAAAAGTTGATCGTGCACGTGTACAAATTGCGCGTATCTCACGTTTCGGTTTACTCGAAATGTCGCGTCAGCGTTTACGTCCTTCACTAGGTGAATCAAGTCAGATTGTTTGTCCGCGTTGTAGTGGTCAAGGAACAATCCGTGGTATTGAGTCAATGGCATTGTCTATTCTTCGTTTAATGGAAGAAGAAGCGATGAAAGAAGGCACTATTGAAGTAGTTGCTGAGACTCCAGTTAAGGTGGCAACCTTCATTCTGAATGAAAAGCGTAAAACTCTAACTGAAATACAAGGACGTCATAATTTACAGATGACAGTTCTGCCTAATCCTGAAATGGATACCCCTCATTACGACATTATTCGACGTAAAGAAAGTGATGTAGATGAAGTTGAATCGGTACAAAGTTACAAGCAAATAAGCAAACAAGAAGCTCCTCCAGAAGGTACCAAAGAAACAATGCCAGAGAATATTGAAACGGCTGTTGTGAGTAATGTTGCACCAGCAAGCCCAGCGCCTGCTCCACAAGCATTAAAAGAAAGCAATAACCCAGGTGTAGTTACCAGAATCTTCAGTGCTTTGTTTGGTAGTAAGAAAGTAGAAGAAACGGAAGAAGAAAAGCCACCAACTCGTCAACGTCCTGCTAACAACCAGAATCGTAACAATAACAACCGCAATAACAATGCGCGTAATAATAGTAATCGTTCAAATAACAATAATCGTCGTAATGCTAAAGGTTCTCAGAATAGGAACAAAAACGCTCAAAACTCTGATCAAGCAGCAACTCAGAATACTAGTCAAAGTACCAACCAAAATGCTAATCAGAAGAACCCTAACCAAAACAACAAACCAAATAATAAACAAAATCCTAACCAAAACAGGAATGCACAGAATCGTAACAAACCAGTTCATAACAAGAACAATAAGCCAAATGAAACTAATGGCAATGTCAAAGACGATGCACCGCAAAACAATTCGGTTAATCCAGGCAATGAAGCAACTAAACAAACGGGCAGACCAAATCCAAGAAACAATAAATCAAGAAAGCCAAGACCAGATAATAGGAATGAAAATAAGCAAGACAACAAGCCTGCTACTGAAAATGACGCTAAAGGTCCAAGCAATAATCCACAAGCTAAATCACGCAACACAAATACCGAAGCTAAAGAGAAGTTGCCTAAGCAAGAGAATCTAGCACCTAAAGATCAAGAGCCTTTAGAAATTAAAATTCCAGCTTCACCTAAACGTGTAAAAGCAAGTTCAGATACTAAGGTCGAAGTTAAAGTTGAGACTAATGATTCTGTGCCTAAGACAACCACTCGTCAAAATACAGCTAACAATGCTGATGGAAATAGCGCTGTTAAAGCAGAATCAACTACCGCAAATAAGCAAGCATCAAAGCCTGAAACTTTGAAGGCAGAAATGCCTGCTGCTGATAAAGTTATATCTGAGAAAGCTGCTCCTAAAACTACAGAAGCTAACAGTGCTGCAAAGACAGTTCCAGCGCCTAAGAATGCTGAGAGACCTGCAGCTAGTACAACGACGACTCGTAGAAAATCTAGCACAGATACTCAAAGCCCTGAAGCAGGGAAAGCACCAGCTAAACCTGCTCGTAAGCCAAGAGCAAAAGCTAGCGATGCGAAGACTGACAAAGTTGAAACTGAAGTGAAGCCTGCAACTAAAGCTGCGCCGAAGAAACGTGCACCAGTTAAAGCAAAAAGTACTACAACGACTAAAACAACTCGCTCTACTAAGAAAGTAGATACCGATGTTGAAGTATCTAAAGCGAAAAGTACTGCTACTAGAAAACCTCGCGTTGCAAAAGCTAAAGAAGAAACACCAACTACAAGTGCTAGCAAGGAATCTTCTGAAAAGCCTGTTGCAAAAGAAGACTAAGCTATAAAAATAGTCATAGTCAGCCCTGTTTAGATAATATCTAATCAGGGCTTTTTTATGGAAAAGAATTAGTTATTACTGTCTTTCAATATCTGTTTAAGCAAACCTTGTGAAGCATCCGTTACCATTCTATAAACGTCTTCAAAACCATTGTCATAGTATGGATCAGGCACTTCATCATTTTGCCAATTATCAGCGAACTCCATAAACAAATGTACTGAAGCTTTTGCTGAGAACCTTAGGTCGCTTTGAATACTCTTTAAATTGATCAGATTCTCATTATCCATTGCGATAATATAATCAAAGTCTTTAAAATCTTGAGCCGTCACTTTTCTCGCTACTAAATTTGATAAATCAATGCCATGATTTTTAGCAGTCACTTGAGCTCGAGCATCAGGTTGATTTCCAATATGATAAGCATGCGTGCCTGCAGAATCTGTAATAATCTTATCGCTTAAATTTTGGACTTTTACTATAGAGTTAAAAACACCTTCTGCTGTGGGAGAGCGGCATATATTGCCCATACAAATAAACAAAACAGATATTTTATATTTCATTCTTTATCCTCTAGAGATATTTAAAAGACACTCCCGTACTTTTACGAAGTTTTTAAATCTACTCTTCTAATAGTTGTCACTTCGCTGTATATGATTTCAACTGCTTCGCTGTTTAGAGAGATTTCAGTATTTAACCGTACTCTCAATATAAAAAGTAAACATACGCCTAATTGTTTAGAAGCTTAGATAAGGCTTTATCATCTTTTACAATCGAATTGAATTTATTGAAAGTCTCACGCGTACCACACATCAAAAAGCGATCATCAACTAGCATGAAGCGTTCTTTTTCGGGAAGTAATACGTTTCCCTCCACACGCTTAATAAAAAGACATAAAGCTGCAATTTTAGGTACACCGAACTTATCTTTGTAATCAAAAGTTTCATCAATAAGAAAATCATCTAAATGAAGCTCATTATGTTGAAGATACTTAAATAAAGTTGGGGTTTGCTCTTTAGTTAAGCTGAACTCCCAAATTTTTGGAATATCATCTTCTATAACAGCTGCTATTCGACTTACTAATTCACCCGCTTTTTCATTTTTGAAGCGCGATGTAATACGCAAAAAATCAGCCAATAAAGGCGTTCGAATAAAGGCAAATATAGTATTTGAAATAATCGCACCGCGTTGCATAAGCATTTCATAATCTGCTGCTTGGAATAAATGCGCATTATTGTCTCTATTTTGTCTTACTACCCTAAAAATATTTTTATTTAATTCTGATGCAGTTAGCATAATCGATAAATTATTAGCATCATTATTAGTGCCTGCAATAATACCAACAGCATCTTCAATGCCAGCTTTCTTTAGTGAAGGCGCTTCGGTAGCTCTACCAATAATGGTACCCAAGGGTAAATCATCATAATCACGATTACTTTCAATAAACTTTAAAGTAACTTTTTCATTATCTAAGTGTTTATATAATGCCCGTCCAAATCGTCCAAAGTCACAAATAATCCAAGTCCCTGTTATTAGGTTAGGCGGCTCTTTCATTTTTGAGTTTGGTTCGCCCGTCATCCAATCATAAAGACTGTACATATTGGGTGACTGCATCGCTAAGCATAAGCGTGAAGCAAATATATTGAAGGGGTTAATCACTTCATTTGCGCCAAATGATAAAATATTAGCTTCGGCTTCGGGGGTTTCTGCTCTCGCAATCAAACGGACTTTAGGGTTGAGTAATTGAGCAACAATTGCCACGGTTAAGTTGACCGTATCATCATTGACTATACTAATAATACCGACACATTGTGAATGTGTAATCCCTGCCATTTCTAGTACTTTAGATTGTGAGGCATCATCACATAATGGAATTGGTTTAACTTTGAATACATCGTCTTCTACTGCATGAATACGCTCAGCATTAGTATCTATGACAACAGTTTGTAAACCTTGATCAGATAGTAAACGAGTTAACTGCACGCCCGTATCACCGTAACCGCAAATAATATAAAAAGGCTCTTTTATTCTTTGAGTTCGTCGCGTAAATTTACTTTTTTTGATTTGATTAAGAAAAACTTGATCTTGAAATACGCTGAGTAATACACCAATACCATACAGCCATGTGATAACCGTGGCGTACATTGTGATTAAGGTCCAATAGCGTTGTTGATCAGTAAAAGCGTAAGGGATTTCGCCAAAACCAATAGTGGTACTCATAAAACTGACAAAGTAAAATGCGTGGAAGAAACTCATATCCCACGGCTGACCTTTATCATCAATACCAGGTATAAGCATATAACCCGTAATAGAAATGGTGTAGACAACTAATAGGATTAGTAGCGGAATTTTTAGACGGCGTAGAAGAGTACGAGCTGGATGCGGCATTAAGTATTACCCAAAGGAGACTCTGGTCAAGTCCAATAATTTTAAGCAGGGTAAAAAGACACCCCCTACCTTTTTACCTATTTCACCTTTGTAAGCTGGCAGGAGAAAATACAATCTAAGTCTTAGGTAAAGTAACGCCTTTCTGACCTTGATATTTACCACCACGATCTTTATAAGATGTTTCACAAATTTCATCAGATTCGAAGAACAACATTTGTGCTACGCCTTCATTAGCATAAATTTTTGCCGGCAATGGTGAAGTATTTGAAAACTCTAAAGTCACATGTCCTTCCCACTCAGGCTCTAACGGCGTTACATTTACGATAATGCCACAACGTGCATAAGTTGATTTACCTAGACAAACAGTCAGTACGCTGCGTGGGATACGGAAGTATTCAACTGTACGTGCTAATGCAAATGAATTTGGCGGAATTATACAAACATCCGATTGAATATCGACAAAGCTGTTTTCATCAAAGGCTTTCGGGTCTACTACAGCTGAATTTATATTAGTGAATATTTTAAATTCATCAGCACAACGAACATCATAACCGTAGCTTGAAGTTCCGTAAGAAACGATTTTTTGACCGTCTTGATCACGCACTTGACCTGATTCAAAAGGTTCGATCATGTTTTGTTGTTCCGCCATTCTGCGGATCCATTTATCTGATTTAATGCTCATAGTTTGTTATATCGACCAGTTCTGATGAAAGTAATAGTAGTGATGAAATTACAGATTTGCGCCACCGGTGCGCTGGAAAGGAATTTTTATCCAAGGAAAATGCAAACGTCCACCAAGGGAATAATTAACTTTTCGAGTTCGAAGTAGATTCGGCAACATGTTAACCATATTAGAAAAGCTCAATGATAGTGGCACTTCCAATTTTTGACTTTGCCTTGCGCCAATAGTAACGCGCTGTTCTTTGATACCATTGGCAACTTCGATGCCGTTAAGGCGTAAGCCATAGTCGAAACCCATTAGCGGGATTGGAAAGCTATTTGGATTAGTGATATTCAATACAAATACCGCAGAACCACCACTTAAGTTGAAATTGCCCATTTCGACTTTGTGAACTTGAACGGTAGGTGTTTCTGCAATTCCTTTGATGCCACCTGAGCTACAAGCAGAAAGCCATAAACTGAGGAAAAGTATCAAAAAAGTAGGAGTTTTTACTAAATAAGATCGTTTAATATTCATATGTATATCTTAAAACAAAAACGCTCCATAAGAAACCTTATGGAGCGTTTGTAAACGTTTGTTAATCAGAATTACTCGCCTGATTTTTTTTACGTTGAAGCTTAGGTATTTTGAATCACTATATTGGGGAATGCACTACTGTAATCCTTACCTTTACTCGCTAATTTAGCCGCCATATTGCGTGAGATATCTTTATATAACTCTGTATTCTTACTATCAGGCTCAGCAATTACAGTAGGTCTGCCTTCATCCGCTTGCTGGCAGATCGTATAATCCAAAGGTAAAGCACCCAAGTAATCCACCTCGAACTCAGTCGCCATACGTAAGCCACCACCCTTACCAAAAATATGTTCGGCATGACCACATTCTCCACATACGTGAATACTCATGTTCTCGACGATACCTAATACTGGCACTTCTACTTTCTCAAACATTTTCAGTCCCTTACGAGCATCTAGTAAGGCTATATCTTGAGGTGTAGTCACGATTACCGCACCACTTACTGGGATTTTCTGTGATAAAGTTAGCTGGGTATCACCTGTTCCTGGTGGTAAATCGACAATCAAATAATCCAAATTACCCCAGTTAGTATCATTGAGTAATTGCTCAAGTGCTTGCGTTACCATAGGGCCACGCCAGATCATTGGTGTATCTTCTTCTACCAAGAAACCAATCGACATTGCTTTTATGTCATAGTTTTCCATCGGCTCTAATGTTTTACCATCGTCTGATTGTGGCTGACCACTGATACCCAACATGCGTGGCTGACTTGGACCATATATATCAGCATCTAATATACCAACGCTTGCACCGTCTGCTGATAAAGCTAAGGCTATATTAACCGAAGTAGTTGATTTACCAACGCCGCCCTTACCCGATGCAACTGCGATAACATTTTTAATGCCTTCGATTCGTTTTAGACTTTTTTGAACAGAATGTGCATTGATCACTTGTTTCACGCTAACTTCAGCGCTATCGATACCTGCATCTGCTTCTAAAGCCGCTTTAACTTCTTCAGCTAGTAAATCTCGGTAATCACCAGCAGGATAGTTCTGTTCAATATTCACTGAAACAGAACTGCCATTAATCTCTACACTTTTAATCATCTTTGCAGCGACAATATCATTCTCTACATATTTATCTTTTACTTCTTTTAGTAACGCATCAACGTGGTCACGGGTAACATCCGACATTTATATTTCCTCAAACTGTTTAATCTTTATGAATAGTTTATTCTTACAATTGGATTTGATATTACATGAAATTACTGTGATTAAATATAACCATTTGAACTCTAAGTTCACTATTAGTAGGTACGTTTAGGTTAAACTTATAAGATGAATTTTAAAACGATTAGAATCACTCTATTACTCCTAATCCTAGCTTATATAGGTATTGATACTTTGCTAAGTAATGAACGCGCTACTGACTGGAAAAGATCTTTAAGAGTGGTGATATATCCCATAAATGCAGATAGAAGTGAACAAGCAGAAAAATACATTAATCAACTTCAAATATCGCACTTTGACAGCATTAATGTATTACTCGAATCACAAAGTAAGAATTATAATAGAGATCTAATAGAGCCTCTTCGTATAAGTCTTGCTCCAGAGTTGAAATCATTACCGCCTAAAATACCAGAGACTAGAAGCGGTTTAAGTGTTTTATGGTGGAGTATCAAATTACGTTTTTGGGCATGGAATGAAGATAACTACTCAGGACCAAAAGCACAGATAAAAGCCTATGCTCTATTTTTTGATCCTAAGACGCACGAATCCTTAAAGCATTCGACGGGCTTGAAGAAGGCAAAACTATCGATTAACTATTTATTCGCTAGTACCGGTCAAACTGAACAAAATAATGTGGTATTACTGCATGAAATATTACATACCTTAGGTGCTAGTGATAAATACGATCTGAGCAATGGCATTCCACATTATCCTGAAGGCTTCGCTAACAGTGAACAACAACCTCTCTATCCACAACGTAAAGCTGAGATTATGGGTGGTCGCATCGCCATATCTGAATCACAGGCGAAAATACCCGACTCTTTAAAGAGAGTCATAATTGGCTTGCAGACTGCAAAAGAAATTGGCTGGTTGGAGTAAGCTGTTATAAAATAGCAATAATATTTAAAACCAACCTCATAAACGTAAACCAAATAAAGTGCCCATAATGTCATCAGTTATTGAAAAAGAATCACCAGCAATTAGACCAAAGTCTGACTTTCACGAGCAGATGATCACTTGGCGGCATTGGTTACATCAACATCCTGAATTGAGCTTCAAAGAGCTATTAACTAGCGATTATATTGCAACAGTACTAGAAGAAAATAACATTGAAATGCACCGAGGCTTAGCCACTACTGGCATCGTTGCTACAATTAATGGTAAGCAAAAAGGCGGTAGTATTGGCTTACGTGCTGATATGGATGCCCTACCTATTCTTGAACGTAACGAGTTTGCGCATAAATCAATACATCAGGGGAAAATGCACGCCTGCGGTCACGATGGTCATAGCACCATGTTATTAGGAGCTGCAGTTTATCTTAAACATCACAATGATTTTTCTGGATCTGTGCATTTTATCTTCCAGCCTGCTGAAGAAGGCGGACATGGCGGCGCTAAAATGGTTGAACAAGGCTTATTCGACAAATTCCCCTGCGATTCTGTTTACGGCATGCATAATTGGCCTGGTCTTGCTGTAGGTAAGTTTGCAGTGCATGACAGAGCAGTAATGGCAGCAGAAGAAACAATACACATTACTGTCACAGGCAAAGGCGGCCATGCGGCAATGCCTGATCAAGTTGTAGATCCAGTATTGGCAGGCGCACATGTGATCACCGCGCTGCAATCTATTGTCTCACGCAATGTTGCGCCTACGCAATCAGCCGTAATTAGTATTAGCATGGTGCAAGCTGGCAGCATCGCAAATGTGATTCCGAATACTATCGAACTGACAGGTACTCTTCGTTACTTCGAGCCTGAAGTTGGCATCATGATTAAAAAGCGTATGAAAAACGTTGTAGAAAACATCTCTGAAGGTATGGGGACAACAGGAACATTAAGTTTTTCTGAAGGCTATCCAGCAACTATCAACACCCCAGAGTATGCTCAAAAGTGTGCAGACTCTGCTGCAAAAATAGTAGGTAAAGAAAATGTATTGCGCGACCTAGCACCTAGCATGGGAGCTGAAGATTTCTCGTTTATTCTAAACGCTAATCGTGGCGCTTATATCTGGATAGGAAATGGTGAAGTCCCTGAAGGTCAACCCGAAGGTGGTTGCATGCTGCATAACACTCAGTATGACTTTAATGATGAGATATCAGCATCAGGAGCTAGTTATTGGATTCAATTGGTTAAAGATATCTTAAAATAGCTTTAAAAAGACACCCCCCTACTTTTTGTACATTTTCGTGCAGAAGCTACACTCTGCTAATTAAATCGTGTTGAAATAACTAACTAATATTAAATAGCTTCTTCACTGCAGATTTAACAGGTCCATGAATAAAACTATTCACTGAGCTCTTAAGCCCGTTCTTACTAAAAGAAATATCATACATCCTTTCAGTCGTTCCAGAATAGCGCTTCTTATAGGTACCTTCTTCATCAGAATACATGAAATTAAAACGGGAGATATTCGGGTTTTCAATACTATTAGAAATTTCTTGAGTGAGCATTGTCGTCAGTAAAGAATATCGATGACCATTCTCGGTTTCAAAGCCACTTTGATAAGCATGCACTGTATCGCGATCTACAAATGAATATAATGCTGCTACAGGCTCTTTACCAAAGCGTAGTATTCTTAAACTAACTTTATTTAATGGTAAAAGACGTTTTACCAAACGCTGATGGAATAATTCAAAATTAGGCTGTGTAAACACACTATTTTTATCCATATTTCCGCGTCGAGTACGATTCAACTCAGCTAGTATTTTAATCCCAGTGGCTTCTCCTGCCATCGCAGCTTTTAACTCACTATCTGTCGTAACATTGTCTATCGAAAAGCTTTGCTCAGATTCTAAACGTGAATAGGTTCGTGTAATATTATTGCGCATTTTTTTACGCAAACTCATCAGATAGTCTTTATAGGTTTCAGGTAAATCAATAAAGGTCCTGAAACCGTTCTCTATTATTTCTTTACTTATCTGCTTACTACTATTTGGAGTATTTGTGACTGGAGTAATATTTTTAGTTTGGAATAATTGAGTAAGATTCGATCCAACCAATTGTTGACTAAACTTTATACCATCCCACAAATTTTTATGCTTTTCTAAGTAAGCTGAAAACGCATTTACAACAGCCGTTTCATCTCCATTATTTATAATTAAGTCCATGTATTCACCGAAGACTTTGCTCCCATCGGTTTCACCTGTTCCTAACAATAATAATTGACGACTGCAGGGGAAATACTTCTTTGGATTATTAACAATTTGAAAAGGCGCAATACCAGTCAACTCGTTCTCACTGTTTCTACAAACAAGAATATAAAGTTTACGAATACCCTGTCCTTGATAAGTTTCCCACCAGGTATAAAGCCACTCCCAAGATACAAAGATATTACCGTTGAGAGAATGATCATTAATATCATTCCACTCTTTACGCAAGGCTAAGAAATCCGCATCATCACTAAGAACCTCTATGTGTTGACGAGACTTAGCAGTCACGTCTAAGTTTTGATTATTTATATCAGACTCATCAAAAACCTGTCTCTTATCTAGTTTAATTGATTGATTAGTCATAGTTTTAAATTGAAAATTCCTTTTTAAATAACTATAAGAGTCGAACAATAACTAATTATAGATGAAGTGCTTAGAACATTATTGATTAAAATTATCACTCAAGTTTATCTTTATTTTAAGCTATTTTAATTAGTCCCAAGGACTAGTGGTATAGATGCTTTGATAAAGCTATTACAGGAAGCTCAAACTATAAACACGCTTACTCATAATTATATTATTTAACAATGGTTCAGGTATGATTCAAGCATGCTTTATATCCATACCAGCAACCAACTAGAACAACTAAAAAATCAATACGCTACCGTTGTTAAAACACCTCTCAAAGATGCATTCAAAGCTGAAACTGTAGTGGTTCAAAATGCCGGTATGGCGCGCTGGCTATCTATGGAAATGGCACAGACTTCAGGTATCAGTGCGAATACTGATTTCCTATTCCCTGCTGAGTTTATGTGGGGTTTATTACGTCTCGTTTCACCTGATATTCCTGAGCATAGTCAATGCGCACCAGATACTTTGCGCTTTCATATATTTGAAGAGTTGAGTAATAATTTTGATGATTATCCTGAACTTCATCATTATATTCTCAAGACTAATAATACAAATGACGAACAGAACTTAAATCAACTCAGCGTTTGGGAACTATCTTGCCAAAGTGCAAGGTTATTAGATCAATATTTATTCTATCGAAGCGAATGGATATATGATTGGGAAAGCAGCAACTCAACAGATAGTTCAAATCAATCCAAACATAACTCTAATCACTGGCAAGCGCGTTTATGGAATCGATGCGTAAAGGGTAAAGGTTTGTTGCATTGGCTAGCTTTGCAAGATCAGTTCTCACAGAATATTGAAGAAATTGACAGCTCATTGCTTACAGAACGCATTAGCTTTTTTTCGATGTCAGCCTTATCGCCTGGTTATGTTGAATTATTGGGTGGCATTTCTCAGAAAACAGATATCCATATCTTTATTATCAATCCTTGTGAAGAAGTTTATTGGGGAGATATTCGATCACCCAAGTCTCATGCAAAGTTGGATGGCGAAGATCAAGCCTATGCTGAAATAGGCAATCCTTTGCTGGCGTCCTTAGGTAAACAGGGACAAGACTTCATTGATAAACTATTAGAAATTCCACATGAAGACGGATTCAATACTTTTAAAGAAGAACAAGCTCAGATTAACACCCTGCTTGGCCAGATACAGCATGATATTTATAACTTAGAAAAACCTAAACTAAATGAAGCTTTAGAAAAATTTGACGGTAGCATCCAATTTAATGCCTGTCATACAGTTATGCGCGAAGTTGAAGTTCTGCATGACCAAATACTCGCCCAACTAGATGCAGATATAGATTTAGCACCAAGCGACATTGTCGTAATGATGCCTGATATTGAAAAATATGCGCCTTATATTGAATCTGTTTTCTCTAGTCAAATCGCAGCTAATCTAGCAACTAACAGTAGTGATAAAAAACAACAAAAACTACCCTTCAGTATTGCAGATCGTGATCCTCAAAATATTTTCAAAATAATCCAAGCATTGAATAAACTGTTTGCCCTGCCTGATTCACGTTTTGATGTAGAAGCCGTATTTGAATTACTAGAATACGATGATATTCGAGCTCATTTTGGCTTAGATGAAAACCAACTCAAATACTGCCGAGAGCTAGCTCTCGCTACTAATATTCGTTGGGGTATTAGTGCAAAGACCCGTAAACAAAATAATTTGCCAGATACCGAAGAACATACTTGGAAATATGCTCTCGACAGAATGCTACTAGGTTATTCTTTAGCTGGAACAGAATCAGGAGATCAACTATTCAAATCTAAACGAAAGTTAGATTTACTCGCTTATAACGAAATAGAAGGCAGTAATGCCCTAGTTTTAGCTAACTTTAAAAAATTCACAGATAGTATTTTTGCAATAAATAATTGGCAACAACAATCGTTTACTTTAGATAAATGGCTCGTAAAAACTACTCAATTAATTCAGCAGATCAGTCCTGAAAATAGCGATCAACAACGTATTTTCAAAACCTTAGCTGATCTTCAATTAAAAGCGAATCTAGCTGATTTCAATCAAGAACTTCCCTTTGCTGTTTATCAAAAAATGTTACAGCAATGTCTTGCTGAAATAAGCGCCAATGAAAAATATCTAGGGTATGGCATTACTTTTTGCGCTTTAGTACCAATGCGTTCGGTGCCTTTTAAAATTGTAGTTTTAATGGGAATGAATGATGGTGAATTTCCTCGTCAAGAAACTCGCCCTAGTTTTGATTTAACCACTGACCAAACTCGAAAAGGTGATCGTTCGCGTCGTGATGAAGATCGCTATTTGTTTCTAGAATCATTATTGGCAGCGCGCTCAAAACTAATCATCAGTTATATTGGTCAAAGTATTAAAGACAATAGCGATTTAGCACCTTCCATTTTGATTAGTGAACTACTGGATACCGTGACTATTAACAGTGGTACGAAAGCAGAAGAATGGATCGTAAAACACCCATTACAAGCCTTTAGTTCTCGTTACTTTTCAGTCAAAGAGCTTAATCAACATCCATTATTTTCTTATGCTTCACAATACCTGCAACTTGATAGCAAACAAAATCAATCAATCAATCAAACCTTCATTTCAGAGCCTTTAGATACCTTAAATGATGAAAATAAACATCTGACCTTAGATGAGTTAATCAACTTTTATAAGAATCCTGCTCGAGTGTTTTTAAAACGTCGGTTTAGTATCCAAACTTTTGACAATGACGACGAACTACAAAGCAGAGAACCATTTAAAATAGAATCTTTTAAAAATCGAGATATTAGAAATTTAATACTTGCTGATTATATTCCCGATGTACTTGGTAACCCCAACAATCCTGACAACAGACAACTGATTACACGTGCTAAAGGTTTGCTTCCATATGGACAAATTGGAGATGAGATTTACGCCAAAGAAAAGCACACGGTAGAAGTATTTGAAGAACAATTATCAGAACTTGACCACTATGCCGATCAACATATTTCGTTATCCATAGGTGAGTTTCAAATAAACGCTAAGCTTGATCAGTTAAGCAATGTTGGTCGTTACGTAAAGAAAGTTAGCGAGCTCTATACAGGAGATTATATTGGCTTGTGGTTTACTCATTTATGTCTAAATGCATATAACTCTAATGTTGATATTGGGCTTAAAGAATCTCAATTTCACTCTCCTGAAATAAGTTTTCAATTTAACCCTGTAGATGATGCGCAGCAACAACTGAAGCTGCTTCTAGATTATTACTGGCAAGGTTTACACTTTCCTTTACATTTTTTCCCTAAATCTAGCTTTGCTTTATGCAGAAAAAAAGGAGGAAAAGATATTACGGGAATGAGTGATAAATGGAATGGTACTCAATATGGTGGCGAGAAAGACAGCTTTGAACATTGGTTATTACATCGCGATTTAATCATTAATAAAGATGAACAACCCCAAGACTTTTTAGAGATTAGTCATGATGTATTTGGCAGGATGTTTGAATCACTAATCGATACAAATAGTTAAAAAGGTGGGGGGGTGTCTTTAACTATCAATAAACCTAAGTATTTAGTTCTATTTACGCAAATAGTCTTTACAATCAAATTTTAATATCTAGTCAAGTATAATCATTGTGGATAGTTGTAATGGATAATCTTCGCGGCAGCCTTTTTATGGTGTTGGCAATGGCTTGTTTTTCTATTGAAGATGCCTTCATCAAAGCGGCTGCCGAGACTGTTCCACTCGGTCAAATTATATTTGTATTCGGCCTGTTCGGTACCTCACTATTTATTCTATTAACTCTTCGTCGTGGTGAAATAATCTTTCATCCAGCCATATTAAGTCGCCTTACTTTTATTCGGTCGCTTTGTGAAATTGTTGGGCGTTTATTCTTTAGTATTTCCCTAGTATTAATTCCACTTTCTTCACTCTCAGCAATCTTGCAAGCGACACCTCTGATAGTGGTTATGGGTGCAGCAATATTCTTTGGTGAAAAAGTTGGCTGGCGACGTTGGTCCGCAATCCTAATCGGCTTAATAGGTGTACTAATGATTATCCGACCTGGTTTAGATGGATTTGAACCAGCCTCGTTGTTTGCTGTTTTGGGAACTTTAGGTTTTGCAGGTCGTGATTTAGCCACCCGAGCGGCACCAAAAGTATTATCAAATATGCAATTAGGGGTTTACGGGTTTTTCATCTTGATGCCCACAGGTATATTGATTTTACTTTTTAATGGTGAAATCAATTCGCTGGTTTTGCCAAACTCTCTCGCCTCATTACAAATTTTAGGGACTATTATCTTCGGTTTTACCGCTTATTATTCTTT
This sequence comes from Cocleimonas sp., assembly GCA_036960615.1. Classification (GTDB taxonomy): domain Bacteria; phylum Pseudomonadota; class Gammaproteobacteria; order Thiotrichales; family Thiotrichaceae; genus Cocleimonas. The sequence continues at coordinate 56,676 of JBALXO010000007.1, forward strand.
AACTGTAGCTATGAGAATTGGAGAGGTATCAGTTATAACCCCATTTCGTTATACCCGATTAATTTTTGCTCTCATTATAGGTGTAACTTTATTTGGCGAACGCCCTGATACCTTGACTATTGTAGGAAGCGCAATTGTTATTCTGGGTGGTTTTTATACTTTACTACGAAGTCGAGCTCTTAATAACTAGTAGGTACTAGAATAGGAAAATGCCAAAAAGGTGGGGGTGTCTTTTAACTAGTTATTTAGCGACTAATTCATTTTATTAAATAACTTATAATTTCCAAAGAAAATTTTATAGCGACTCATCAAGTTTTTCGTGGGTACCCCTATTAAAGCAATGGATATAGTAGTAATATACTGCGCCATATTTAACCGATATTAGTAAATACTAATACTTTGGAACACAGTTAATTCAAACTTAAAAATGATATTTTTGCTACCCATAATTGACCCAAAATCAGAGCTAGTTTCCTCTCAGTTAAATCAATTACTCTACGCATATTAATCAGCATTAGTGGCTTCATATAATGGCTCAACCAACTGAAACATCAGCAAATCCAGAAGAAATACAAATAAATGAGTCAGCCACTAGAAAGAAAGGATTTTTAAAGAAAATCATCGCTTTCGGCTTATTCGCAGCTTTGGCATTTTATTTAACCACAATTTCACCTTCCATCACTGTGGCTTGGGTCATCGCGATTTTACTTCTTACTATTTACTTGTTTGTATTTGAGATAGTAGCCATTGATGTCGCTGCCATTTGTATTATGGTGATATTAGGCTTGAGCACTTTATTAGCGCCAATGATGGGCTTAGAACAAGGTTTGGTCAATAACGACCAATTGTTTGATGGTTTCTCAAGTAATGCAGTGATGTCGATAATCGCGGTTATGATTATTGGAGCAGGTTTAGATAAAACTGGAATCATGTCTAAAGTTTCTAGTTTTATCTTGAATATTGGTGGCACTTCTGAAAAAAGAATCATCCCTATAATTTCTAGCACAGTAGCAATCATCTCATCATTTATGCAAAACGTAGGCGCGGCCGCCCTATTCTTACCCGTAGTTTCGCGTATTTCTTCGCGTTCTAATTTACCAATGTCACGTCTGTTAATGCCGATGGGTTTTTGTGCGATTCTTGGTGGCACAGTAACAATGGTTGGCTCTTCACCACTAATTTTACTCAATGATTTAATTGATACATCCAATGCAGCATTACCCGCAGCACAAAAGATGGACTCATTTTCTTTGTTTTCAACCACGCCGGTAGGTCTTGCGTTAGTGCTAACAGGCGTTATTTACTTTGTTATATTTGGTCGTTTTGTTTTACCTAAAAACAAGAAAAATGATTCAACCACTGGTGCAGATACCATGACATATTTTGAAGATGTCTATGGTTTGAATTATAAAATGTATGAAGTAGTGGTTACTGATACCAGCGATCTAATTGGTAAAACCTTAGATGATATTGAAGATGATTACGATATTCGTGTCATCGCTACCAAGATACAAGGCCAAGGCACTTTAGTAGGACTTGGCGCACTTGATAGAGATACCGGCATTAAATCTGGCATGGTGTTGGGTATTGTTTCAGAAAGATCTGATTTACAAAATTTTGTTGATAAATACCAGTTAAAGAAACGTGATCAACTTCGTACCTTCGCCGAGGATTTATCAGCCAGCAAGGCAGGTATTGCCGAAGTTGTAATCCCACCAGGCTCGTCACTTATTGGTAAAAGTGCTCGTGATGTTTGGTTACGTAAAACTCGTGGTATTGCGATTGTGGGTTTGCATCGAGATGGCCAAACCATGCACGAAGATGAAGACATTCGTAATATGCCATTTCATTCTGGTGATACATTAGTAGCTCACACCACTTGGGAATCTTTAGTTAGACTTGAATCTGATCCAGATTTTGTTGTGATCACTACGGAATACCCACGTGAAGAAACTCGCCCCCAAAAAGTAGGTTATGCAGCATTCTTCTTTTTTGTTGCACTATCTATGGTGTTGTTCAGTGATATAAAATTATCCATCGCTTTATTAACCGGCGCAATTGGCATGATACTTTCTGGTGTATTGAATATTGATGAAGCCTATCGTGCAGTTTCATGGAAAACGGTATTCTTACTTGCCAGCTTAATTCCACTCGGTATGGCAGTCGAACAGAGTGGCACTGCTAAATGGATCGCCGAACAAACACTGTCTGTAGTAGGCGATATGCCTATTTGGGTAATACAAACAGCGGTTGCTATCCTCGCTACCTTCTTCACTCTAGTTATGTCTAATGTGGGCGCGACAGTTTTGTTGGTGCCGCTCGCGGTAAACATCGCTGTAGGTGTTGGTGCTGACCCTGCAGTATTTGCTTTGACGGTAGCGATTGCTACATCAAACTCATTCCTCATCCCAACTCATCAAGTGAACGCCTTAATAATGGGTCCTGGTGGTTATCGTGTGCCAGACTTTATGAAGGCCGGCGGTATAATGACTATCTTATTCTTGGTAGTGATGATTGGTATGATGAATCTTATTTTCTAGCTTATCCACTTTCAATAGCGTAATTAACATTATCAGAACCTTAAAATGTTCTTTCATCTAAGGCATTTTACCTTTTAAAGTAATAGTCACCTATCGCAAATACCTTCATCTAAATTATAGAATAATTTTAATATTAGTCAGATTGAAGCTTAGTTAGTCTTATACAGCTTATATTAAGGTGTAAAAAGATAATATGTATATATATAGACCTATATATTGCATACAATCTAAGAGTGATAACCACTATGGCAACAACGCCTATCAATCGATCGATCGAAGAAATTATTATAATTTCTTCGGCCATTATAATGGCAGCAACTATTACACCATTTGCTATTTACCGTTATTTGAATGGCCAATTCACAGTTGCTCTTCTTGAATTATTAAGTGTCGCACTTATGTGTGCTATCGGAGTTTATGTATGGAAAACAAGAAAAACAAGCATAATGAGTCTTGTTACGTCTGCTTTCATGTTGACAGGTCTTGTTGGCTATAATTATGTACTTGGCTCATCCATTCTGTTTTGGATTTATCCAATTATTATGACGGTTTACTTTCTTAATTCATTGAAGGTCTCGGTACTGCTAGTCACTCCCACTATGGTCGCTTTAATTCCCTTATTATTGGCAGAAAAGTCAATAATAGAAGTAATTAGCGTAATAGTTACATTAGTCATTTGTCAGCTATTTGGTTTATTACTTTCTAGAAAAATAAGACAGCAATATGCGATTATGCAAGAACTTGTGAATCAAGATGGATTAACAGGTGCTTTAAATAGACGAGCATTTGATGAGCGCGTCAATTTTTTAAACAGTTTTTCATTACGCCATAAGAAAAAACAAGAAGCAGTCTCATCTCTCATCATGTTTGACATAGATAATTTTAAACACATCAATGATGAGTTTGGTCATCAAGAAGGAGATCAAGTTTTAATTAATCTAACTAAAGTATTCAAACGAAGTATTCGCGGCACTGATCAACTTTATCGTTATGGCGGAGAAGAGTTTGTAGTCATTGTAAATGGAGCTGATACCTTTAAAGCGACTGAATTAGCAGAAAAGCTTCGATATATATTAGAGACATCAAGCATCAGCAATTCTACAAAAATTACCGCATCATTTGGTGTAGCTGAACTACAAGCACTAGAAAGTCCAACCAGATGGATAGATAGAGCTGATAAAGCCATGTATCGCGCAAAAAGAGCAGGTAAAAATAAAGTTTGTATTGCCAACTACAACATTAAAGATCAAAAAGTAACAGCATTGCAGTCTGCAACTGCTTAAAGTAAAAATAATGATATTTGTGGATCTAATTTAAAACTAAATTATGCTTAATTTTTTTATTTAGATTTATGTTGCTGACTTTTTTTAAATGCATCTTTAACATCTCGATGCTTTTTTGCAAAAGATGTTACATCACCACCAATATGTTCTTCGCCACGTTGCTGAGCTAATTCAATTTGTTTTTGTCTTTCAATATAACGCTGCTTTTGAACTTCATCCGTCACGTCATGGCAATGATGACAACTCACGCCATGTAAAAAATGCTGATGACTCTTATCATCTTCAGTAATTGGCATTCGACAAGCATGACATTGGTCGTAAGAACCTTTTACAAGGTCATGATTCACTGACACACGATTATCAAAGACAAAGCACTCACCTTCCCACAAAGAGTTTTCAACAGGTACTTCTTCAAGGTATTTTAAAATGCCACCTTGTAAATGATAAACCTCATCAAAGCCTAGGCTTTTAAGGTAGGCAGTAGATTTTTCACAACGTATTCCACCTGTACAAAACATCGCAACTTTCTTGTGTTTTTTTGAATTTAAATTCTGCTTTGCGTATTCAGGAAATTCTCTAAAAGTATCAGTCTCAGGATTAATCGCATTTTTAAAAGTGCCTATCTCTACTTCATATTCATTGCGCGTATCAATAAGTAAAACTTCAGGGTCAGAGATTAGATCATTCCAATCACTCGGCTTTACGTAAGTACCGACGATATGATTAGGATCGATAGTATCGATACCCATCGTGACAATTTCTTTTTTTAGTTTAACTCGAGTTCGATAAAATGGGACTTCAGTATCAAAAGACTCTTTGGTATCAACCTTAGATAAACGAAAATCACTTCTTAACCAAGTCAATACCGCATCAACGCCTTCACGTGTTCCCGCAATGGTGCCATTAATGCCTTCTTTAGCAAGCAACAACGTTCCTCTTACTTCGTTATCATCCATGACTTTATGCAGTGGATCACGCAGATCTTCGAAATCTTCTAAGATTACAAAATGGTAAAGGGCACAAACGACGAATTTAGGTAAAGTTCTATACATTATATTGTTTGAATTATAGCTTAATTTCTTACTAGATTAGTTTACGGCTACTGCAAACTTCTTCAAGGTATCTAAAGGAATAATTTCCAAAGCGCGTTGATGGGTTCTATCTAAATATACTAATGGTGCAGCGCCACTTTCGTAAGCTTCAAACCACCGAGATGCACATAAACACCATGCATCACCTGCTTTTAAACCTGCAAAACCAAACTGAGGTGCGGGTGTACTTAAATCATTACCTTTAGCTTTTGAGTATTGTAAAAAGAGTGAAGTGATTTCAGCACACACAGTGTGTGAACCCGAATCTTCACTGCAAGTATTGCAGTAACTATCCCGATAATAACCTGTCATCGGTTGGTCACCACACATTTCTAATGGATCACCGTAAACATTAACTGACGCATCTTTTTTCATAATTGATTCTCAAATAAATCAAGCCAAATAATGAATGAGTATAAAATGACACCCCCCACCTTTTTAGCTGTTTTCAATAATTGTTAATTGACTAGTTATCTTCTAGCTTTAAAAAAGGCTTTTAACAACTGACTGCATTCAGCCTGCATAACACCAGAAGTAACTGCCACTTTATGATAATGAAATTCTTGTTGAAATATATCAATTACACTTCCAGCAACACCTGTTCGATGCTCAGAAGCGCCATACACAAGATTCGCTATACGCGCATGAATCATAGCACCTGCACACATAGTACAGGGCTCTAAGGTCACATAAAGCGTAGTTTCAGGTAACCGATAATTACTCAGCACCTTTCCAGCAGCGCGCAATACCATAATTTCAGCATGAGCTGTTGGATCGTGCGACTCAATCGGACGATTCCAACCTTCCGCAATTAAGGTATCGTCCTTAACCAATACCGCACCAACAGGCACCTCACCCTCATCCTGAGAACGTTTTGCCAGCTTTAAAGCATGAGCCATCCATTTATGATGTATATCATCATTAAAAGACACCCCCCTACTTTTTAGCGCTTTTCCTAATTCCATAATTACTTAGGGATATTTTTGTTGTTCAGATTGCTATTAGCATTTGCCAGTTCAAGGCAAGGAAATAGGCGCTTACAAGTGTAAGTAACTATTTTCTTAACGCAGAAATGGCGAATGATAATAGTAAGCTGTGCAATAAAAATTATTCCCATTCGATAGTGGCTGGCGGCTTTCCTGAGATGTCATAAGTTACTCTTGAAACATTCTCAATCTCATTGATAATACGATTCGAGACCAACCCCAAAAAATCATATGGCAAATGAGCCCAGCGAGCAGTCATAAAGTCAATAGTCTCAACTGCACGTAATGCAATCACGTAATCATAGCGACGACCATCGCCAGTCACACCAACAGATTTGACAGGTAAGAATACAGCAAATGCTTGTGAGGTCTTATGATACAAATCGTGTTTGTATAATTCTTCGATAAAAATATTATCAGCAAGCCGTAAAATGTCTGCATACTGCTTTTTCACTTCACCGAGAATACGCACACCTAAACCAGGTCCAGGAAATGGATGACGTTGCACCATTTCAGGAGGTAAACCAAGTTCAATACCGATCGTACGTACTTCATCTTTAAACAATTCACGTAATGGCTCGACAAGACCAAGCTTCATATCTTCGGGTAAACCACCGACATTGTGATGTGATTTAATTAAATGTGCTTTGCCTGTTTTGCTACCCGCTGATTCGATCACATCAGGATAGATCGTTCCTTGCGCTAACCATTTAGCATTCGATAATTTTTCAGATTCTTCATCAAAAATCTCAACAAAAAGATTACCAATAATTTTACGTTTTTCTTCAGGGTCTACTTTACCCTCAAGCGCTTTTAAATAACGCGCTTCGGCATTCAC
>JBALXO010000007.1:63513-69742 GCA_036960615.1 Cocleimonas sp.
GACATCCAGACATCTAAAAGTCCATGACCTTCAGCATTCATCTCATCTTGAATATCTTTAAACAAAGCCGTATGACCACGCGCACGAACCTGTGCATAACCATATTCTTGATGATCAGCTCGCTCGACCTTGCCACCAAAATGTATAGCCATTGTCTGCATGCCATAACAGATTCCCAAAACGGGGACACCAAGATCATAAACAGCTGATGGTGCAACTGGGGCATTTTCTGCAATCGTAGATTCTGGTCCACCCGATAGTATGACCCCCTTCGCACCAAAATCAATTACATCTTGATTAGATACATCCCATGGGTAAATTTCACAATAAACTCCAACCTCACGAATTCGACGAGCAATTAATTGAGTGTACTGCGCGCCGAAATCAAGAATTAAAATACGGTCTGTATGAATATTATTTGTCATGTGTTTTTATCTTTAATATGGTTTTGTATCGATGATTCTCTTGAGCGTTTTGATTGCCTCAAGGGTTTGTCATTTCAAGGCGGAGGAATAGGAAGTTTACGTATTGTAAATGACTATTTCTTCAACGCGGAAATGGCGAATCCTAGAGGTTAGCAAAATGATTAAGAGTGGTAGTTGGGTGCCTCTTTGGTAATTATCACATCGTGTACGTGAGACTCTTTCATCCCTGCACCAGTAATTCTCACAAACTCCGGTTTACTGCGCATCTCTTCAATATCTTTACAGCCAACATAGCCCATACTAGAACGAATACCGCCGTTTAATTGATGAATGATAGGCCCTAGTTTACCTTTGTAAGGTACTTGCCCTTCAATGCCTTCAGGTACTAATTTATCCGCCGCGTTTTCTGATTCTTGGAAATAACGATCGCTAGAACCATCTGCCATTGCTCCCAAGGAACCCATGCCGCGATAAGCTTTATAGGTTCGACCTTGATAGATAATGGTATCACCCGGTGCTTCATCGGTACCGGCAAACATACTACCAAGCATGACGCAATTTGCGCCAGCGGCGAGTGCTTTAGCAATATCACCAGAATAACGAATACCACCATCTGCGATTAATGGGATTCCTTTGTCTTTAAGTGCATCAGCAACATTAATAATGGCAGTAATTTGCGGTACACCAACGCCTGCAACCATGCGCGTGGTACAAATCGATCCTGGGCCAATACCCACTTTTACCGCATCAGCACCTGCTTCAACTAATGCTAATGCCGCAGCAGCTGTAGCAATGTTTCCGCCAATCACTTGAACGTCTGGATAAGTAGTTTTCACCCATCTAACTCGATCTAAAACACCCTGTGAATGACCATGAGCGGTATCAACAATAATTACATCCACACCCGCTTTAACTAAAGCTTCAACACGGAGTTCCGTGTTATGACCTGTACCGACTGCCGCACCTACACGCAGACTACCATGACGATCTTTACAAGCATTTGGGAAATCAGTTGATTGTTGAATATCTTTTACCGTGATCAAACCGCGTAGTTTAAATTTATCATTTATAACTAACACTTTTTCGATACGATTTTCATGTAATAGTTTTTTAATTTCGCCTTTACTTGCACCTTCTGAAACTGTAATCAACTTTTCTTTCGGCGTCATAATCGTCGATACAGCTTGATCGTGTTCTTTTACAAAACGTAAATCACGACTAGTTACAATACCTACCAAGTCATCGCCATTTTCTACAACAGGTACACCAGATATACGATGCTTAGCAGTCAACTTCATTACATCAGCTATTGAAGCATCAGCAGAAGTTGTAATTGGATCTTTAATAATGCCATTTTCAAAACGTTTCACTGACGAAATAATCTTAGCCTGCTGTTCGATCGTCATATTTTTATGCACGATACCTAGACCACCTTCTTGGGCTATTGCGATGGCCAATTTATCTTCAGTAACGGTATCCATTGCAGCAGATAGCAAAGGAATATTTAGAGTGATTTTTTTGGTTAATGACGTTTTAAGATCTACTTCATTAGGCAGCACAGTAGAATGCGCGGGTACTAATAAAACGTCATCAAATGTAAGAGCTTCTTCGAGAATCTTCATGGGTGGTTCCAATTTTTTAGATAGTTCGGATCAATTGCATAAATTCTTGATGTTTTAACAAGAAAGAAGTTCGATCGTATGTTATCTAAGTAAAAAATAGGCTAAAAATGCTATAAGCACTTTAGAAAGTATAACCGCCCAGTATAAACTTTGACTAATATTAGGTAAACTGAAAAGCCATATAAATCGCTTTTTTTACGAAAATAAACTCATTGATCAAAAAACCTAAACACCCCATACTGGATATGTTTGTCAGGTTAACTTCCGACTACAATAATGAAACACTATAAAAAATATAATAATTAGTTAATTACATATTTAAATTAAGGAGTGAATATATGAAATTTAAGCTTTTACTAGCTACATTAACATTAGTCTTATCAACAGGTGCTATGGCTGAATCAGCAAAGGATGCAATTAAAGCGGCCAAAGCAGCCCAAAAAGAAGCCAGCTCTTTAGGTTTTGAATGGCGCGACATGGGTAAGACTATCAAAAAAGCAGAAGCTGCCGCTAAAGATGGTAAAGATAAGAAAGCAATCAAACTTGCTAATAAAATCACAGGCCAAATGGATGCTATTAGAGCACAAGCTGAGTTAGCTAAGACTGCTGGCCCTACTTTCTAAAAAGTATTTAAATTTTCAAAAAAAGCTGAGTTTATCTCAGCTTTTTTTATGCCTAAATTAAATAAAATATTTAAATATAGAAGTCCAAAAATACATAATAGAAAAATGGGGTTTTTTATGCAATTTAACAACAGTATACTCGGCAGACTATGCAAACCTCTAACCGCACAATCATCTCTGTTGCCGAACTCAATGCTGAAGCCAATCAACTCTTAAACCGAGGGTTTCCACTACTTTGGGTAGAAGGCGAGATCTCTAATTTAGTACGTCCATCATCAGGACATTTATATTTCACTCTAAAGGATAGTAAGTCTCAGATTCGATCAGCAATGTTTCGAAATCGTAATATGAAACTCAGCATCAAACCTGAAAATGGTATGAAAGTATTAGTGCGTGGACGAGTTGGCTTGTATGAGCCACGAGGTGAATATCAGTTTATTGCAGAACACATGGAAGATGCAGGTGTTGGACAATTACAAAAGCAATTTGAAATACTCAAACAAAAGCTTTCGACGGCTGGACTGTTTGATGAAAAATACAAACAAGAAATACCAGAATATCCTAAACGCATTGGTGTTATTACTTCACCTACGGGTGCAGCCATTCGAGATATTCTTAATGTGTTACAACGAAGAAGCCCTCAAACACCCGTATTAATTTATCCTGTGGCGGTACAAGGTGAAGCCTCTAAAACCGAAATCGAAACTGCGATTCGTCGAGCTGATATGGATAAGAAATGTGATCTGATTATACTTGCTCGTGGTGGGGGTTCTATTGAAGACCTATGGTCGTTCAATGAGGAGAATGTTGCCAAAGCCATCTATAACGCAAGCACTCCAATTATTTGTGGTGTCGGTCACGAGATTGACTTTACCATCGCTGATTTTGCTGCCGATTTACGCGCACCAACACCTTCTGCTGCCGCTGAACTTGCTACGTCCGATAGAGAGCAATTATTGACCGAAACAGTCCAGACACGACTCTGGTTAGAACAAACGATAAACCGCACCATCAAACAGAAAAAGCAAGATTTAGATTGGTTAGAATCGCGTTTACTATTACAAAAACCTGCGAATAAAATTCAACAGCAATCACAACGCTTGGATGAGTTAGATAATCGTCTACAATCTCAATTAAACAAATACATCGATAGAAAACAACTACAACTTGATTCCATAGCTTCACGTTTACAATCGAATTTACCACAACGAAAAATAACAGAACATCATCATAAATTAACTCAAATTGAAGCCAGATTAGAACGAAGTATTAAAAATGAATTGAATAATAAGCAATCCCATTTTCACATACACATGGCAAAACTTGATGCGATTAGTCCTTTAAGAACGCTTGATCGTGGTTACTCGATAACTAAAGACAAGCAATCAGGAAAATTGATTACATCTGTTGTACAGGCTAAAGCAAATCAGGCTATCTTAATAAAATTAAAAGATGGTGAGTTAAGTGCCAAAGTAGACCTCAGTTGAAGTTGAAACACTGCCCTTGCGGATCTCAAATATCCTACGCACTTTGTTGTGGCCGTTATCATAAAGGTAATATTCATGCGCCAACCGCCGAAGCTTTAATGCGCTCTCGCTATAGCGCTTATGTTCTCGACAACGCTCAATATGTATATCGCACCTGGGATGAAGATACTCGCCCTCCTTTGAAAATTTTACGTGAAGATAACTCACAATTGTTTAATCAGTTGCAAATAATAAGTACAACAAAAGGTGATATTGACGATGATACAGGGACAGTAGAATTCATCGCCAGTTACAAACTTGAAAACAATGATGAAATACATCAACACCATGAAAATAGTTATTTTATCAAACTCAAAAATCACTGGTTATATGTTAGTGAACTTAGCAAAGTTGACTTCGATATCGAATCTACAAACTAATGATTAAGGATAAATACCAAATATGTATGGCTTAGAATCTATCAACATCCAATGCCCTTTCTGCTGGGAAACCTTTGAGGTGATTGCGGATTGCTCAGTTGAATCTCAAGAGTACGTGGAAGACTGTGAAGTGTGTTGTCGACCAATTGTGATGAAAGTTGAAATTGATAACGAAGGAATGCCAACTATTGAGGTTAGCAGAGAAAGTTAATTCTTTATGTTGTTTGAATTGAACAATAAAGACACCCTCCACCTTTTTGCCTATTTCCCCATTTGATTGTGATAGTCTTAGTAAAAATAATAATAAAGACTGAATAACATTCACAACTATTCATTTGTAATAAAGGGGAGCTGAATAACAATGTCAGCAACAGAATCACACACTAGCAATAGCATCCACAAAAACCGACCATGGTTTTGGATTCCAACACTTTACTTCACTGAAGGCTTGCCCTATTTCGCGATCGTCATTCTCTCAACTTTTATGTATAAAAGCTTTGGTTTAAGCAATACTGATATCGCTTTCTACACTGCTTGGTTTTACTTACCATGGGTTATCAAACCTTTATGGAGTCCTTTTGTAGATATCTATCGTAGTAAGCGTTTTTGGATAATTGCAATGCAGTTGTTACTTGGCGCGGGCTTCGCCGGCTTAGCCTTATTATTGCCTCTAGATAACTATCTACGTTATTCATTAGTTATATTTTGGCTATTGGCATTCAGCTCAGCGACTCACGATATAGCCGCTGATGGTTATTACCTTCAAGTGTTGAATGATGGTCAGCAATCATTTTTCGTAGGGATTCGTTCAACCTTTTACCGCATTGCGATGATCACAGGGCAAGGATTAATCGTGATTCTTGCAGGTAAATTAGAAAATATATATAACGTAAAAACTGCATGGCAATTAACCATGTTGGTAATAGCATTTATCTTAATTGTAGTCGCGCTTTATCATATTTTTGTTTTACCTAAAGAAGAACCTCAACAATCATTCTTAACAAGTTCAACATTAGCAAAACAGTCCCCGTTTGACGGCTATACGGAGGTTTTTAAAAGTTTTTTTCAACGCGAACATATCGCTATTTTTATAGCCTTTATTTTATTATATCGACTCGGCGAAGCACAACTCGGAAAGATCGCAGGTCTTTTTATGCTAGACGATCGAGCCAAAGGTGGACTCGGCTTAAGCACCGAAGCAGTTGGTTTTATTTACGGAACTGTGGGCGTTTCTTCATTAGTCATCGGCGGTATTATTGGTGGTATTTTGGTCTCTAGACATGGTTTGAAATTTTGGATTTGGTGGATGGCATTAGCCATTAATCTACCCGATATTGGATATATATATATGGCGATACAACAACCTGAACCATCAGTAATAATCTATGTTTTGGTTGCTATTGAACAATTCGGCTACGGTTTTGGTTTCACCGCCTTTATGATGTATCTAATCTATATCGCAGATGGTAAATTCAAAACTGCTCATTATGCAATCGCAACAGGGTTCATGGCTGCAGGCATGATGATACCGGGAATGTTTAGCGGTTGGATTCAAGAACAGCTGGGCTACAGCAACTTCTTTATTTGGGTGACTATTGCGACAATACCTGCTTTTATCGTTATTGCTTTAATTCCATTGGATAAAGACTTTGG
>JBALXO010000135.1:0-2361 GCA_036960615.1 Cocleimonas sp.
TGTGTATTATTTTCGTCAACGAACCATTCTATTCGAGTCGCTTTTGACACTAGAGCAATTTTTGCTAATTCACTCATAAGAGCTAACCCTAAACCGCTACCTCTGGCTTTTTTTCTTAGATATAGGTCTTGCAGATATATTTCATTTCTTCCTGTGTAGGTGGCAATCTTCGGGCAATAAATTAAGTAACCTACTGGCTGATTGTCTATATAAGCTATAAGTACTTTTGAAATTGAAGCTACGCCAAATAATGATTCAGTAAGGATTTCTTCTGTTGCTTCAACTTGATCACTATACCCTTCCCACTCAGCTAGTTCGTGGATCATAGTTAGAATGAGACTGACATCTTTTGGTTTTGCAGCTTCTATTTTATTCATGTTTATTACTCATTTTATTAAAGAGAGCGCTGTTTATTAATAAGTCGACTAAACCTCATCCGATTCAATAATCTTAGTCTCGCTTTTACTGCCTTCAATCCATTCCTGCATCGTCGCGCTATTGTGAACATAATCTACATATTCATCGGCAAAACCTGAGAGTTTTACATCAAAATTAATCATGCGCATTACCACAGGGGCAAACATCGCATCGGTGCCACTGAAATCACCGAATAACCACGGTCCATCACTAACTTTATTTTCTCGACAATAATCCCATAACGCAAAAATTCGATTTAGGTCAGTTTGCACTTCATCAGTTATAGGATAATCAGGGAAATGCTTACGAATATTCATTGGCAATGCATTGCGTAAGTCTGTGAAGCTTGAGTGCATTTCGGCTGCAACTGAGCGAGCTTTAGCGCGGGTTTTTAAATCAGTTGGCCAACCGTTTTTCTCTGGAAATTTATCTGCTGCATATTCGATAATCGCCAAAGTGTCCCAGATACTCATATCACCTTCTACTAATACAGGGACTTTTGCATTGGAGAAATAGGGCTCTAGTTTTTGCTCCATGTCGTCTTCAAACAGCCACACCATTTCTTCATCAAACTCTATACCGAGTTGTTTGAGAAAAAACCAAGGACGTAATGACCAAGTTGAATAGTTTTTATTCCCGATAACTAGCTTTAGTTTACTCATGCTTAATACTCTTTGATTATTGATGATTTCACTGTAGCAAAAACTGCCAGATAAAGGCTAATCATAATTACGGAATAGCATCTTCAGGAATTGTGATTATTGGTGAATTTAATGGGTGATGTGTTACATTTACTCAAAGACCATTTAAGTAAAAATAGGAACTGATATGACACTTACTCCATTCCATTTAGCTATTCAAGTACGCGATATTGAAGAAGCAAGAGATTTTTACGGTTCTAAAATGGGTTTCCCTGAAGGACGTAGTTCTGAAGATTGGATTGATTGGAATATGTTCGGCCATCAAATGGTGACTCATTGTAATAAAGACTTGGGCAAAGACGGCAAAGTTAATGCCATTAATAATGCGGTTGATGGACATGGCGTTCCTGTTCCGCATTTTGGCGTAGTGTTAACCTTTGAAGATTGGCATGCATTAGCAGAGCGCGTTAGAGGATTCATCGATGGTTTTATTATCGAACCCTATATTCGTTTTGAAGGTGAGCCGGGAGAGCAGGGCACAATGTTCTTCTCTGATCCGTCAGGAAATTCTTTGGAATTTAAGGCGTTTAAAGACATAGAAGGTGAGTTGTTTGCGACTTAAGATAAAGAACGACTTTTAACATTTATTTACTTATTGGAAATAGAAAACAGCATGAAGATGAAAGGCAAAGGCTCACTACAAGATCAGTTATTAGGCGCAGGCTTAATCAAAAAACAAGATGCGAATAATATTAAGACTGCGAAGAAGAAGCAGGTTAAAAAAAGCAAAGAAACCAAGACTGAATTGAAAAACGAAGCCTCTGAAGCTGCGGAAAAAGCACGCTTAGAAGAACAACAAAAAAGCCAAGCCTTGAATGCGCAACGTAAACAAGAAGCAGAAGAAAAAGCTGCTCAAGCGCAAATTAAACAGATGATCAAGATCAACAGTATTTATAAAACAGATCGTAAAGCTGATGAAGATAGTCAGCTGGTTTATAACTTTACTGATGATTCTAAAATTAAAACGATGCTGGTATCGCCAGCTAATCATGCTTTGATTTCAAAAGGTATTGTCGCCATAGCTAAGTTAGAAGAAAGCTATTATTTAATACCTGCCGAAGCAGCACGAAAAATTGCAGAACGCGACAGTAGCTCGATTGTATTACTCAATGAATTCTCAAAGTCAGATGCTGGAAGCAAAGAAGATGATGTAGAAGATCCATATGCTGGCTTCGAAGTACCTGATGATTTGATGTGGTAGTTTACAGTTGGTTGCTAGGTATTAATTGCAAATGAAAACATC
>JBALXO010000135.1:2461-7043 GCA_036960615.1 Cocleimonas sp.
GGGGGGTGTGGTTTAATACTTCTTTTATTTAGTACTTAGTGGTTTTGTCATGTCAACGGCGTCTTTTTCAACTCTTACGTTATCCCAAGCTCAACTAGATAACTTAGAATCACTCGATTATAAACAGATGACTCCAGTGCAAGCCGCGAGTTTGCCTCAAGTGCTTGAGGGTAAAGACTTAATCGTTCAAGCTAAAACGGGAAGCGGTAAAACGGCTGCTTTCGGCTTGGGTTTATTGGATAAAATTAATCCTAAGTTTTTCGGCACCCAAGCAATGGTGTTATGCCCAACACGCGAGTTAGCAGACCAAGTCGCTAAAGAGTTAAGAACGCTTGCGCGTTGTATTCCAAATATCAAACTAATCACTTTATGTGGTGGAACGAAATTGCGTCCGCAGGCCGATTCTCTTGAACACGGCGCACATATTGTTGTCGGTACTCCTGGTAGAATTAAAGATCACCTAAGTCGCGAAACCCTAGACGTAAGCAGTCTAGATACCTTGGTACTTGATGAAGCCGATCGGATGTTAGACATGGGTTTCTACGATGAAATTATGCACATCGTGAAAAATACCCCTAAAGATCGACAGACTTTATTATTTTCAGCGACCTATCCAAATACGATTAAGAAAATGTGTCGATCGATTCAACGAGATTCTGTTGAGATCAAGATAGATTCAGAACATCAAGAAGATGTTATCTCACAGCTGTTTTATGAAACGAATAATTACCAGCGTAAAGACACTCTACTGGCTATGCTAGAGCATTATCAGCCTCAGAACACAGTAGTGTTTTGCCATACTAAAATTCAATGTAACGAGATTGCACAATTTCTTCGTGAGAGAAATATAGATGCTTTAGAGCTACATGGTGATTTAGAGCAACGAGATCGTGATCAAGTGTTCGTAAGATTCAGCAATAATAGTTGTTCTGTTTTAGTCGCAACAGACGTTGCGGCGCGTGGTTTAGATATTAAATCATTGGGTGCAGTCATCAATTACGAACTCCCGCATGATCCAGAAATATATATACACCGAATCGGGCGTACAGGTCGCGCAGGTGAGAAAGGGTTGGCACTAAGTTTATATACTGAAATGGAAGTGCCACGTATTATCGGCATTGAAGATTACACGAAAGTTGATTCTAAATACGGTGAGGTCGAAGCGCTGACACGCAAAGATAACTTCACTCTGAAAGCACCAATGACAACCTTACAATTAGATTCAGGCAAAAAGAATAAGATTCGCCCTGGTGACTTATTGGGCGCATTAACTAAAGATGCTGGTATAGAAGGCAATAAAATAGGAAAGATAAATATTTACGATCTATTTAGCTATATTGGAGTAGAAAGTGATGTTGCAGATACAGCGCTGAATCATTTTCGCCATGGCAAAGTAAAGGGTCGAAAAGTAAAGGCGCGCATTGTTAAATAGATTTTAGTGATATTAAAAATGACACCTCCCACCTTTTTGACAGTTTCTCTTAATTAGGTTTAAGAGTGTAGATGAATAGCGCCTAAAATACGTTTCCCTTTAGCTCCAGTCACCTCAGGTAAGTTAGAAGTATTTCCATCTAGGGTTTGTTTTGCCAGCCAAGCAAAGGCGATAGCTTCCATCCAATCAGGATCGATGCCAAGTTTTATCGTTGAAGCAATTGTCGTGTTTGGTAGATGATGTTGAATTCTTTGTGTAAGAAAAGTGTTATGAATCCCGCCACCGCAAATATAAAGTTCATCTACACGATTGCCATTTTCATTATGATTATTAACGCAACCTGCGATTGATCTTGCAGTCAGCTCAGTCAGCGTTGCTTGAATATCTTCAGGCCTTTCTAGTGTCAATTGATTACCAAGCATGATTTTTAACCATTCGAGATTAAACGCTTCTTTGCCCGTACTTTTAGGGGGTAACTTAGCAAAGTAATCATCATTTAGTAATACACTTAAAACTTCAGGAATGATTTTTCCTGATCTTCCCCAGTCACCATTTGCATCATAAGTCTTGTCACCATTAGACGAAATCCAAGCATCTATCAGTCCGTTACCTGGGCCGGTATCGTATCCACTGGTAGGTATTTTTGAAGCAAAATTTGGAAGAATAGTTATATTAGCAATGCCGCCTATATTTAGAATGACTCTGTTTTTATCTGAGTGAGATAAAAGTTCTTGATGGAAGGCAGGTACTAGTGGTGCACCTTGGCCGCCTGCTGCAATATCACGACTGCGAAAGTCCGCCACGGTAGTAATTTTTGCTTTTTCGGCTATCAGGCTTGCATTGCCCAATTGCATACTGAAAGGATGTTTGCCAAAGGGTTGGTGCCACAGAGTTTGTCCGTGACTGCCGATAGCACTTATAGAATCTCTATTTATATTTTCTTTCTTTATTAGTGAGTTAGTTGCGTCGGCAAAAAGTTCGCCTAGTTGTTGATTTAATAATCCAATATCTTCTAAGCTTCCAAGCCACTCAGGATGGGTTGTTTCAATTAAACGTTGTTTTAAAGAAGAAGGGATTTCATGATTGTGCGAGGCTACGAGCTTTGCTTGTTGTTCTGAAAAATCTACTAGAACAACATCAATGCCATCCAGACTTGTGCCTGACATTAAGCCAATATAGAGTTTTTTTTCAGAATTTGATGGATCAGACATAAGAGCCTTAGCAATATGATTTTGCTAAGGGTAACAGATTTTTAGCCGCCGATTACGCTATCAATTTCGATTTCAGCTTCAACAAAACGATGTAATACGTTTAGCTGTAAAACAAGTTGAACTGCTTTAGTGCGAAAATCCTTAAGTTCTTTTCTATTAAGAGACATACTGTTCGGGAGTTTTACGCGCATAGCGTCAATTGCTTTTTTATCTTGATGCAACTCGTAATGTAAATGTGGACCAGTAGCTAAACCTGTAGAGCCTACATATCCAATAACATTACTCTGGTAAACTTTAGAACCAACTTTAAGCCCGGATTTGTATTTAGACATATGAGCATAGGTCGTTCTATAACCTTCTCTATGTTTAATAACAATAGTTTTTCCGTAACCGCCTTTTCTACCAATACTTACAATCGTACCATTTCCAGTAGCCATTATAGGAGTTCCTCTGCGAGCAGAGAAATCAGTACCTTCGTGAGCACGGATCCTGTGTAATTTAGGGTGGAATCTACGTGGATTAAAGTGAGAAGATACTCGGGCATGTTCAATCGGGGTACGAATGAATGCTTTCTTCATTTCTCTACCTTGTGGCGTAAAGAAATCAGACTTTCCATCTTTATAAGTGTATCGGATGGTTCTGAACTCACGGCCTTTATTTATGAATTCTGCGGCTAGTAAGTGTTGGTTGCCGACCTTATCGCCATCGTGATAAATTTCTTGGAAGATTGCAGTAACTTTATCGCCAACTCTTACATCATGCGAAAAGTCGATATCCCAATCGAATACTTTTACAAACTGCTTCATTACTGAATTTGCAACGCCAGCTCGTTTACCGTCAAAGAACAAACCGTTTTTTATAATAAAGCTAGTTCTTGCCTGGCGAATTTCGAATACGTCTTTCTTCAACGTTCCTTCATAGGTGCCACGATCTTCAGTAATTACAAAACTTTCATTATTACCATGAGTGAAAATAAGTTCTTTAAGTTGGCCGTTATTAGTGTTGGCGCGAACAATGCTTCCTTTCTTTAATGCTTTTATATGCTTATTAATTAATTTATTTTTTTCTAAAGGCTTTAATAGTTTTTGATGCCCAACTTTATGAAAAATATTGGTAGGGTTGTCATATGATTTAACATGATAAGTGACCCACTTACTTTGATTCTCATCAATAACATCACCAGCATATGTTTCTAAAGCTCTTTCTGGAAGGTCAAATTCAATAGTAGCCGGAATATCATCCAGACTATTAATAACATCAATGTCGATGTATTCACCTTTGTCTTCGTAAGAAGCTAGTGAGTATGAAGTCTGTTCTGAATTAGTTTTGATCTCGAAAGAAGTTGCTAGTTGATTAGCATTACTATTTTTCAATAATTGAGATTGCATAGGCACATTACCAAGCACTGCTGAGAAACCAGCGAGCATCAGTAAACGTACAGCCCATTTAGAGCCATTCTTTGAATTCAAATTTTCTGTTGATTCTGATGTAATGTTTTCTTCTATGATAACGATTTCCATTGGTCTATGAAGGTCGTATCTATTTTCAACATCAATCCAACTTTTGTCACTATAAGTGACAGTATTATGTAGCTTAGAAGACAATATTGAGCCCTATTAACAAAATCTAAATTAAAAAGTAAAACGTAAAGGCGCATAAATACAGTAAAAGCATACCGTTTGCAACATTAATCCTACCTTAACTCGGATTTAAACGGTCGTATAAATTGGCCTTATTCATCGGTATTTGATGACTAATGAGTCATTCTTTATATACATTAGTTCAATTCTTATTATTTACAAGTCTTAAAACTCATGCTGTGGTTGATTCACTGCCTCATTTAGTTAATTGAAATTCAATAGAAGTATCATCTATATGTAGTTGTTTAAATTAAATACTAAATAGTAGTTGACGGTTAGATTAGTGTGTCTATAATGCG
>JBALXO010000136.1:0-1168 GCA_036960615.1 Cocleimonas sp.
ACTTTGAGCATTTGGCTCAGGTAATTACTTTACCTGTAGCGTCAGAAAGTACGGGTTTAAGTGATGGTTCGTCACGCGCCAAAAGAAGGCGACGTTCATCACGCGGTGGCAAGCCGAACATATCTCTATAACATTTACTGAAATGTGGTGCTGATGAGAAACCACAGACCAAAGAAATATCAATGATCGCTTTTTCGGTTTGTAACAATAGGCGACGTGCATTACGCAGACGCAAACCAAGATAATATTGAGTTGGCGTACAGCTTAAATAACTTCGGAATAAACGCTCTAACTGTCGGCGAGAAATCTTAACTAAACTAGACAACTCATCTGGCGTCAATGGATCTTCAATATTCGCTTCCATTAGCATTACTGCTTCAGTCAACTTTGGCTGACTCGTGCCGATTTGTTGGCGCAATGGAATACGCTGACGGTCTGTCATTCCACGAACATGATCTACCAAAAATTCTTCACTAATAGCTGCTGCTAATTGTCGTCCGTGATGCATGGTTACTATGTGATGCATCAAATCGATTGGAGTAGTACCACCCGCGCAGGTATAGCGATTTCTATCTATTTCATAGACATCATCAGTGAGTTGTAGCTGTGGGAATTCTTCACGTGTTGATGAAATATTTTCCCAATGAATCGTACATCTATAGTCATCTAATAAACCCGCTTTCGCGAGTATGTAAGTACCTGTACATAATGATCCTAGTACAGCACCCTTTCGATCTTGTTGGCGTAACCACTTACCAATAGAGTCACTCCAAGCATCTCGTATTTTTGTGCCACCACAGACAAAAAGTGTTTCGTAGATATCAACATCTGAAAGAAACCTATCAGGTTTTATTTCAAGACCATTGCTGGCTTTGACCGAATCATCATTAGGAGTGATGGTTTCCCATGTATATATATCTGAACCATGGACGCGATTTGCTAGGCGCAAAGTATCAATCGCTGCAGCAAATGCAATAAGAGAAAATCCGGGCATTACAAGAAAACCGAAGTGGCGTGTCTTTTGCGTGGTGTCGTTATTCAATGGACTTTAAACCTTTACAAACTCTAATCGGAACTTATTTTTAATTAACCTTGTGAGTATAGTGGAGGTTTGCTTTTTTCACCTAAATCTAAATTACAGAATTGACTAGAATTAAAATAAACGGCG
>JBALXO010000136.1:1268-6984 GCA_036960615.1 Cocleimonas sp.
ACTCGCTCAGTTCCAAAACGCGTCACATAGTGCGGGCCACCAGCTTTAGGCCCTGTACCTGAAAGACCTTCGCCACCGAATGGCTGAACTCCCACAACAGCACCAATCGTATTTCGATTAATATAAATATTGCCTGCATGAATACGTTTACTGATGTATTCAACTTTAGAGTTAATGCGACTATGAATACCAAACGTTAATCCGTAACCAGTATCATTAATATCTTCGATGACTTGATCTAGAGTATCTGAAGCATAAGGAACAATATGTAAAATTGGCCCAAAGACCTCTTCGGCTAAATCGTTAATTGAATCAATTTCTATAATAGCTGGTGAAAAATAAAACCCTGAAGATTGATCGGCTTTTGCAATATCCTGCCCACGATAAACCGAACGGCCTAAAGCTTGTTGTTCTTTGATATGCTTGTTCAAGTTGTCTAATGCTTGTTGGTCAATAATCGGGCCAATATCGGTTTCAATTTTAGCCGTGCTCCCCACAATCAATTCTGCCATTGCACCTTGAAGGTCCGTTAACACTTTGGAATATATTTCTTTTTGCACGTATAAAACGCGTAATGCTGAGCAACGTTGCCCTGCACTTTGAAAAGCAGAACTAATACAATCATCTACTAATTGCTCAATCAAGGTAGATGAGTCGGCAATCATCGCATTTAATCCACCCGTTTCAGCAATAAAGGGAATGATTGGACCATCAGTTGAAACGATATTCTGTAGGATTCTTTTTGCAGTAGCGGTTGAGCCAGTAAAAGTCACACCACTAATTTTAGGATGGCTGGTTAAAGCACCACCTACTTCTGCGCCACCCCCCAACATTAACTGTAAAACGTCTTTAGGAACGCCCGCTTCGTTGAGTAACTCAACTGCTCTTGTTGCGATAATGGGTGTTTGTTCAGCTGGTTTTGCTAACACACAATTACCTGCCGCCAGCGCAGCACTAAGCTGACCTGTGAAAATAGCTAAAGGAAAATTCCAAGGGCTGATACAGGCAAATACACCTCGACCAGCCATAAAATGTTCATTTTTCTCTCCAGTAGGACCAGGAAGAATTTTAGTCCCTTCAAAATGCTCAATGGCTTGTTTGGCGTAATAACGCAAAAAATCTACAGCTTCTCTGACTTCAGAGTCAGCATCTAGAATAGTTTTACCTGCTTCAAGCATACAAATTTGGATTAATTCAGAGCTATTTTCTTCATAAAGGTCAGCTGCTTTTTCTAAAATAACAGCTCGCGCCTCGCCACCTTTGCGATCCCATTGGCTAAAGGCCTTTTGTGCTTTAAGCATTGCTTGATTTACGAACTCAGCATCAACCGATTCATAAGTACCAATAACAGCAGAAGTTGCAGGATTCTTTATATCCTTTGAGTTGCCTTCATTTGAACCTATCTGCCAAGTTGCATCTTCATTCGCTCTTAAATAACTATGTAAACTCTCTATTTCTTTCACATCAGCTAAGTTCAAACCGTTAGAATTTTTACGATCGATGAACATATCACTAGGTTTAGGGATGTTAGGATGACGTTTGCTCTCCACCGTAGCTAACTTTTCAATAGGATTTTCTATCAATGACTCGACACTTAAGGTCTTATCAACCAATCTATTTACAAAAGAATTATTTGCCCCATTTTCTAATAGACGTCTCACCAAATATGCCAATAAATCTTTATGTTCTCCAACAGGAGCATAAATTCTTACAGGTCTTTTATACTTTTTTACAATTTGATCGTAAAGTACTTCACCCATGCCGTGTAAACACTGAAATTCATACTCTTGTTCCTTAGTTGCTGTATTTAATATGTATGCAACGGAGTGAGCATTATGTGTTGCGAATAAGGGATAAAAAGCTTGTTGATTACTAAGCAACTTATCAACGCATAGGAGATAAGCCACATCCGTAGTAAATTTTTGGGTATAAACAGGATAATCTGATACACCTTCAGTTTGAGCTTTTTTAACTTCACTATCCCAATAAGCGCCTTTAACTAAACGTATCATGACACGACGATTATGTTTGATACTCAGCGACTCTATCCAATCTAATACTGCTGGTGCTCGTTTTTGATAAGCTTGTACAACAAAACCAAGACCATTCCAATCTTTCAGTTTTGGTTCTTTAAATAAAGCTTCTAGGATGGTTAAAGAGGGCTCTAAGCGCTCAGATTCTTCTGCATCAATAGTGACACCAATATCATATTGGACTGCTACTTCACACAAGCTCACAATTAAAGGTAATAATTCATTCATCACCCGTTGTTCTTGATTAAACTCATAACGAGGATGTAACGCCGATAACTTGATAGATATTCCTGCACTTTCATATGGATTCTTTTGCTTCGATGATTTGCCAATAACATGTATTGCATTCAGATAAGAAGCATAATAATTTTCAGCATCTTTGGCTGTGCGGGCAGCTTCACCAAGCATGTCATAGGAATATAAATATTTTCTTAAATTCTTACTCTGAGATTCTTTGACGCCACCTTCTATACTTTCTGCGAGAACAAACTGCTTTCCCATTACCTGCATCGCCGTCATCATGGCTTTTCGCAACACTGGTTCACCTGTTTTAGTGACGAGTCGACTTATGTAATCTTTAGGGTTATCACTTATGTCTTTACCTAAGCCGACAAATTTACCAGTAAGTAATAAACCCCAACTTGATGCATTTACAAATAAAGAATCACTTTTACCTATATGTGATGCCCAGTCCTTATCTTTTAATTTGTCTTTGATCAAACGGTCGCTTGAATCCGCATCAGGAATCCTTAATAAGGCTTCAGCCAAACACATTAAAGAAATTCCTTCTTCTGAAGACAATTTATATTCTTTTAAAAAACTATCGATACCTGCCAGTTTCTGATCGGCATTACGAATCGTTTCGACCAATTCAGTCGCTGTCTTTTTTATATTGACATTAAATTGAGAATTTTGATTAGAGAAGTGATTCAATAAGTCGCCGACTGCTTGCTCTTCATCTAATAAGTAATTTTCCTGAATACGAACTCTTAATTCATCTTCGGAATAAAAAGGGGTTAGGTAGTTCATTGCGGCCTCTCTATATTTAAAACTTTACATTATCACTCTCAAAGCATAATATTTCTCTAAAGATCATTAAATTAGAATTTAATCTATCGTTTTTTTTAATTATGCAGAATTATATACCGTGACTGACAATAAATTAGCACCTCGCTTAGATGCAATAGACAAACGGATTCTCCAAGAACTTCAAAAAAATGCACGAATCTCAAATGTTGAACTATCTAAAAGAGTCAACTTAAGCCCAACACCTTGCTTAGAAAGAGTTAAGCGTTTGGAAAAATCAGGAATGATCCTAGGTTACCATGCGAATATATGCCCCGTAAAAACGAAAAAATCACTATTAGTATTTATTGAAGTCACTCTAGAACGAACAACCAACGAAGTGTTTAAAGAGTTTGCAGAAACAGTAAAGGATTATTCTGAAATTCTTGAATGCCACTTGATTGCTGGCGGATTTGATTACTTATTGAAATTACGCTTCAAAGACATTCAACAGTATCGACATTTCCTGGGTGATGGCTTGGCTAAATTGCCAAAAGTTTCACTCACTCACACATATATCGTTAGCGAAGAAGTTAAAGATACAAACTATAATGATTTAAGTAATATTTAGTTAAACTCTAATCGATAAAAAATCAATCCAATCATATTTTTTATTGTAACGATTGAAATCTATCGACAATAAATAGAAATTGATAATTTATCATCGCTTTGCTTTGATATACTTTTTAATATGATTTAAATGACACCCTCTACCTTTTAGGCACTTTTCAAAATTAATTTAAACTCTCGGGATAGTTTAAAAATACAAACTGTAAATAGTTAAGTAATGTTTGAACTTACAAACCAAGTAATTTTAAAATATTTCCAAATAAAACAGAGTTTTATGCTGTTTATTAACTTAAAACGACATTTACGTACGTTCTAAAATAATTTCATCATTTATCTCTAAGATCGGTTTGACAATAAAACTATTATTGCCTACCTTTAAGTAACAACTTAATTAACTTTAAATTAAAGACACCTTTTTATGACAGAAAGTAATAGCGATTACCTCGTTCGATTTGAAAATGTTCAAAAAAGTTACGACGGAGAATTACTCGTTGTTAAAGATCTTAATCTAAACATGGCTAAAGGTGAGTTTCTTACCATGTTGGGCCCCTCTGGTTCTGGCAAAACCACTTGCTTAATGATGTTAGCTGGTTTTGAACCTGCTACTCATGGTGAGATTTACCTAGACAATGTACCTATAAATAGAGTACCACCGCACAAGCGTGGCATAGGTATGGTTTTCCAAAGCTATGCACTATTCCCGCATATGACTATCGGCGAAAACCTTGCCTTCCCTCTTGAAGTTCGCAAAATGGGAAAATCTGAACGTGATAAAAAAGTAAAAAATGCTCTAGATATGGTTCAATTGGGTGCTTTTGCCGATCGACGTCCTGCTCAACTATCAGGTGGTCAACAACAACGTGTGGCAGTTGCTAGGTCTTTAGTGTTTGACCCTGATGTAGTATTAATGGATGAGCCCTTAGGAGCGCTAGATAAGAACTTGCGCGAACAAATGCAATATGAAATCAAACATATTCATGAACGCTTGGGCGTCACGGTTCTATATGTTACTCACGACCAGAGTGAAGCATTAACAATGTCTGATCGTGTTGCAGTTTTTGATGCTGGAATAATTCAACAATTAGCTCCACCTGATGTTCTTTATGAAAAACCAGAAAATGCTTTTGTTGCTGATTTTATAGGTGATAACAACTGCTTAGTGGGTACTGTTACTGAAGAGTCTGAAAATAGCTGTGTAGTTCAAACAGCTGATGGCTCTAATATCAAAGCAAATAAAGTGAATATCGCTGGAAAAGGTCAGAAAAGTACATTATCTATTCGTCCCGAACGCGTCATCATCAATCCAGAAGTAGGCCAAGTTCCTAATATCTTTAAAGCGAAAGCATTAGAGCTGATTTATTTGGGTGATCACATTCGAACACGTATGCAAGTCTGTGGTAATGATCAGTTTTACGTAAAAATAGCCAATACATCACATATTGCTGATTTAAACGAAGGCGATGAAGTCTCTATTGGTTGGAATGAATATGACTGTCGTGCTTTAGATGCCTAAGTATTGATTTCTATTACAAAATTTAGTGATGATATGGCACTTATAAGTATCAGTATTGTCTCACTAGTTGTAGACACATTATTTTAGTGCTTACACAAACCCTATCTTTAACAAGATAATCACAGCACTTTAATTGCATGCCTTACATGCAATTGAAAGGTGTTATTACATAGAATATGAATAAACTCATGCTCTAATTAAAAAGATAATATTTAACACAGGAGAGAAAGATGAAAACATTTATTAAATGTACAATCGCAACAGCTGTTTTAGCTGCAAGCGTAACAACAGCTCAGGCAGAAACCGAAATGGTAGTGGTTTCTTGGGGTGGTGCATACACTAAAAGTCAAAATGAGGCATACCACAAGCCTTACATGAAAGAACATCCAGAAATCAAAATCATCAACGATGATTCTTCGTCTGAAGCTGCCGCTAAAATACGAGCTCAATCTGAAGCAGGAAAAGTGACTTGGGATGTTGTTGACGTAACTCCAGATGCAGCTATCGCGCTTTGTGATGAAGGTCTAGCAATGGA
>JBALXO010000137.1:0-6977 GCA_036960615.1 Cocleimonas sp.
AGATCAATCAGATAGGTTTTTTCGTGTTGATGTTTAGGTGAAGTAATTCGATGCGACCATTGTCCGTCATCGGTAATTAGTACCAAACCTGTGGTATCAATGTCTAAGCGACCTGCGATGTGTAAAGTATCCATACGCGGTAAAAACAACTTATCAAAAACGGTTTCGTGGTCCTCATCAACATTCGCACAAACTACGCCTGCGGGTTTATTCACCATGATGAATTGCGGTTCAGGTTTTTTGAGTGGTACGCCCATGTATTCAACCAAAGCATCATCGGCGAGTTTTATCGCACCACTTTTAGCTGTCTTACCATCGACAGTAATTTTACCACTGCGGATCATAATTTTTGCCTGCGCACGGCTGAAGGCAGTTGATTGAGCAATTAATTTATCTAAACGCATAATTATCTTTATCTTAAAAAAAACTCTAAGTATCTTAAAACAAAAAATGCCCTACTATGAGGGCATTTTTATTTATATTTTCTATTTAAATAAACAGATTACGCATCATATGGGTTTCTCAAAACCATTGTGTGATCTCTGTCTGGTCCTGTCGAAATAATATCAATCGGTGTTTCCAGTAATTCTTCCATACGCTTTAAATAAGCTTTGGCTTTTTCAGGTAGACCTTCGTAGGTAGTCACTCCAAAAGTTTGACTCTGCCAACCTGGCATCTCTTCATAAATAGGAGTACAACGCGCAAATTCAGTAGTGTTGATTGGTGGAACTTCTAACTGCACGCCATCTAATTCATAGGCGATACAAATCTTAATCGTTTCTAGTTCATCCAAAACATCCATCTTAGTGACGCAAAGACCTGTAATACTGTTGATCTGTAATGAACGACGTAATAGAACAATATCTAACCAACCACAACGTCTGTCGCGACCTGTACTAGCTCCAACCTCTTGCCCTACTTCAGCAATGTGTTTACCAACATCATCGAATAATTCAGTAGTGAAAGGGCCTGAACCGACTCGTGTGGTGTAAGCCTTGGTAATACCTAGAATATAATCTAGATTCTGAGGACCAACGCCTGATCCTGTACTCGCGCCACCCGCTGAGGTGCTTGATGATGTTACGTAAGGATAAGTTCCGTGATCGATATCCAGTAATGTACCTTGCGCGCCTTCAAACATGATATTTTTGCCTTCTTTACGCAGAAGGTGAAGGGTATGCGGTACATCTATAATCATTGGGCGTAGTTTTTCAGCCATGACTAAGCTTTCTTCTAATACTTTTTCGTAGCTAACTTCTTCGGCTTTATAATAATGCTTAAGTGCGTGATTGTGATATTCCATCACTTCTTTGAGTTTTTCTGAGAAGCGGGCGGTATCTAATAAATCACCTAAACGAAGGCCACGTCGAGCAACTTTATCTTCATAACATGGGCCAATTCCGCGACCTGTTGTACCAATCGCTTTATTACCACGCGCTACTTCACGAGCTTGGTCGAGAGCTACATGGTATGGCAAGATTAAATGGCAAGCTTCAGATAGCTTTAAACGCTCAGTCACTGGTACGCCTTCGCTTTCTAACATTTCCATTTCTACGAACAAGGCTTCTGGTGATAGCACTACGCCATTACCAATAATACATTCAACGCCGGCACGCAAAATTCCAGACGGAATAAGATGAAGGACTGTCTTCTTGCCATCAATTACCAAGGTATGGCCCGCATTGTGACCACCTTGAAAACGTACCACAGCAGAGGCATCTTCGGTTAGTAAATCAACAATCTTACCTTTACCTTCATCACCCCATTGAGTGCCTAGTATGACTACATTCTTACCCATCTTCTCAATTCCTTATCTCTTAAGTTTTAACTTTATGCACTAATAACTTTAGTACTATTTCAATTATTTGTTTTGGCTGGTTTTATCTAAAAGCACTTTATCAAAGAGATATAACTACCCAATCTTCGCCTTGCTTTTCAATCTTGCGGTTACAAGCCAAAGCGTTCGACTGTGATTCGCCATCTAACTGTCGAATTACCGCTTCTCCTTGAGAACGTAAAGACGTAATTAATTCGCTAAGCTTCTTATCCGTTTTAGCAGGCGCCAAAATTGCATCATTCGCTGGATTCACATCTTCAATGAGCGCCGCTAACACTGACAAATCAGCACTAAAACCAATCGCCGGACGACTATTCCCAAAGGCTTCACCAATACCATCATAACGACCACCGTGAGCAATAGCATTACCACGACCCGACTGATAAGCAGCGTAAGTAATACCAGTGTGGTATGAGTAACCACGCATTTCTGCAAGATCAATATTTAGAACTAAGTTCGGGAAATTTGCAGTCACAATTTTAGTTATTTGCTGAAGATGCGTTAAAGCTTCTTGTACTTTAGACCCTGCAGCTTTGAGTTTTGTTTGTGCTATTTCAATAATATCAACAGAGCCATTGAGTAAAGGTAGTTCCATCAACAATTCGCTATTTGCTTCGTCAATGCATTCGTTAGATACCCAGTCTTGTATTTCTGGAATCGACTTTCTTGACAGCATATCGAAATAATCATTTTGTTGAGACTCAGAGAGCCCCACGTGTTCTGCGATACCGTTTGCTACGCCAATGTGACCTATATCTAAAATCAGGTCAGTAACTTTTACGCTATCAAGCGTTTCAAGCATCAATGAGATGATTTCATAATCACTCTCAACACCTGCATGGCCAAAAATTTCAGCACCGACTTGAACTGGCGATCTTGAACCGCCTTGTTGAGCACTGCGTGTGCGTAATACGGTACCAATATAACAAAGACGATTGACTGCCGCTTTGGCATCACCTTTTGATAAGCGATGTGCATCAATGCGCGCAACTTGTGGCGTAATATCCGCACGAATACCCATCATGCGACCATTTAACTGATCAGTAATTTTGAATGTTTGTAAATCTAACTGAGTACCCATACCCGCACGCAAAGATTCTAGGTATTCAACTAATGGCGGCATTACCTGACGGTAACCCCAAGTTGCATATAGATCTAACAGTTGACGACGCAGTGCTTCGTGTTTCTCAGCATCGTTTGGTAATGATTCGGTGATACCGTCAGGGAGTAGCCACGTATTCATAGCGAGGAATCCTTAGCAAGGGATGCAGCAATAGTTTTCATAATATATAAAGGGTGTTTCAGGTTTTAGCTTAGGTAAAGCAATGCAAGACCAGCAACAATACTTGCCAAACCAATCATACGCAAGGAACTTTCGGGAGTTTCCGTCATGGTTTGATAGAGTCTTTTAATGCTACCTGGGCTTGCAAAAGGCAATAAACCTTCAAAGATTAGCAATAATGCGACTGCATTAATTAAGTCATGCCAATCCATGAAGGTTCTCTTTATGCTTTACGATTATTTATAATAGAGCTAAAGACGAACAACTATTGCAGTCCGTCTTGATTTCTAAAGTACTTAAAGAATTCAGCATCAGGCTCGATAACCATAATATCGCCACCACCACCTAATGATTTAGTGTAAGCACCGAGACTACGATAAAAAGCATAGAATTCTGGATCTGAGCCGTAAGCATCTGCATAAATCTTTGCAGATTTTGCATCACCGTCACCACGAATCTTCTCAGCTTCGCGATACGCATCAGCTTCGATGATAGTTGCCTTTCGGTCTGCTTCTGCTCGGGTCTTTTCACCTTCTGCTAAACCACGTGAACGAAAATCCTGAGCAACAAGTTGACGTTCAGAACGCATTCTTTGGAATACCGATTCACTTATCGAATCAGGAAAGTCAATTTTGCTAACACGTGAATCTATTATCTTAATACCTAACTGTTTTGCAGGACCTTCAGCTTTGTCTTTTAATGCAGTCATGATTTCGCCACGTTCACCTGATACCGCTTCGATAATGGTACGCGTACTAAATTCATTTCGTAAACCATCTTTCATGATACTTTCTAAACGGTTTTGCGCTCTTAATAAGTCGCCACCTGTAGCACGATAAAACGTTTCAACGTTATCAATTTTCCACTTTACAAAGAAATCTACATCAACGTCCTTTTTCTCAGAAGTTAGAAAGCGATCTGGCTTTGCATCCAATGTCAAAATTAGCGTAGAAAACTTCTCAACCGTATTTACAAATGGAAGTTTGAAGTGTAATCCAGGCTTGATATCAGTTTTTACAATTTCTTTAAATCGAAATTTAATTGCGGTTTCTCTTTCATCAACTGTATAAGTAGCCGTTGAAAAAACAAAGACAAGAGCTGCAATAACTATAACTATTATATTTTTCATTAACGTGTACCCCTTGATCCATTTCTTACCCCATCACGAGCATTACCCTGTTGAGATTGACTTCTACGAAGTTGTTGATCTACAAACGCTGAAGTTGCAGGGTCAAACTCTGAACTAGACCTTTGTGTTTGTGAATTATTGTTTATTTTATCCAGTGGCAAATAAAGTAAATTATTTCCTGACTTTGAATCGACTATAATTTTAGTCGTATTTTCATAAACAGCTTCCATTGTCTCTAGATACAATCGATTTCGTGTGACATCGGGAGCTTTATTATACTCGCCTACCAATTGGCTAAAACGTGATGCATCACCTGCCGCTCTTGCTTCTATACGTCCTTTATAAGCAATTGCTTCTTCGCTTAAACGTGAGGCTCTACCTTCTGCAAGAGGAATAACTCTATTGGCGTAAGTCAGTGCTTCGTTTTTGAACTTATCCAAGTCCTCACGTGCACGAACCGCTTCGTCAAAGGCGTCTTTAACAGCTTGAGGTGGTTGTGCGTACTCCAAGTTAACTTCAACAACTTCTAGACCAGAATTGTAACTATCTAGTACATCTTGCATAACTTTTTCAGTATTCGGTGCAATTGATGAACGATCCTCGATCAAAATTGAATCCATGGTATTACTACCAACAATTTGCCTTACTGCACTGCGCATCACTTGAAATAAAGTACCTACCGATTGATTACGTTCAAAATCTGGCAAATAAATATTAAAAAGATAATCTTCTGCATTTTTTATTTTGTATTGAGCAGCCACACCAATATCAACGATATTCTCGTCAGCTGTTAGCATTTGAGTTCTATCTTGTGCTGTTCTAACTCGGTCAATATCGACAAGTTCAACAGCTTCAACAGGATATGGCACATGCCAATGAAGGCCAGGATTAGTCGTTTCAGAAAAAGCACCAAAACGGAATTCAACACCGCGCTGCGCTGAATCAACCTGATAAAAACCAGTGGCTAACCATGCAGCTAACAAACCTAAACCAATCAATGCGAGAATTGAGCCACTAGGAAGGCCGTTTCCTAATGAAGGCCCACCTGATCCGCCAGAGTCTTTCTTACCGAAAAGCCCACCAAATTTCTCGTTCATTTTACGCGTGATATCTTCAATATTATCTGTTGCGTTTCCTTTTGAACTACCGCTTGATTTACCTTTACTCCAAGGGTCTTTATCGTCGCCACCTGGTTCATTCCAAGGCATATTATTACTCCAAAAAATTAGATTAGTTATTTGTATATCTGTTTGTTTCTATACTGTTCTGTATATCTCATTCAACTATGGGGATAGCAATGACATCTCACAAGGGGAAACAACGTAAAGAATCAAAAAATGTAATTGTACACATTTGACTTGATACTTGCCTATTACTTTATTAAAAGTGTTGATAAAACACACTTAACTAGCGAATATCAAAAAAGTCTTTGATAAGTAGAAGTTAACACTCGAACTTAAGAAACTAAACTTTTATAGATAAAACTAGTAACAGAAACTAGGGTACAATCTGCCCCACTTTTTTCATTGCGAAAAATTTCTTCTTAATCCACACAACACGTCGCTAATCATGAACAATATTGAACAATTTCAAACTCCATCAGCAAGCTATACCCTAAAACGTCTTCCTGAAATCGAAAACGATACTTTACGAGCATGGGATGCGGCTGATGAATTATTAGTAAATACTGTTTTTAGTGACTATGCAGATAACCTCAATGAGGCAGCAAGCCAGCCTTTATTAATTGTTAATGATAACTTTGGTGCATTGAACTTAGCATTTCATAAATACTCGTTAGATAACTGGTCAGATTCTTTTGTTTCACATTTGGCAGCGCAACAAAACCTGAGCATCAATGATATTGAAAAAACAGACTCTATGAATTTTGTTGCTTCGACAGATGAACTTAAAGGGTGTTATAAACTGGTCATAATAAAAATTCCAAAGACTTTATCTTTATTAGAAGACCAACTGTATAAGCTAAAACCTTATATCAATAAAGATACCAAAATCATTGCTGCAGCGATGACAAAGAATATCCATAATTCGACATTAGCGCTTTTCGAAAAAATTATTGGTACTACAACAACATCTAGAGCGACTAAAAAAGCACGTTTGATATTTGCTGAAAACAATACAGAAACAACTGAAAGCTCGCCCTACCCGAATATTATTACAGAAGAAAAACGACAGTTAACATTGTTTAACCATGCCAATGTCTTTTCAAAAGACAAACTCGATGTCGGTACACGTTTTTTAATTCAAAATATGGATCAATGTCCTAAAGCAGAACACATTATAGATATTGGTTGTGGTAATGGTGCACTAGGTATTATTGCGAAACGCCATCAACCGACAGCAAAAATTAGTTTTGTAGATGAGTCATATAATGCTGTTGCTTCAGCTAAACAAAGTTACAACAATGCTTATCCAGAATCTGCTAGTGACGCGAGCTTTCATATAAGCAATGCATTAGAACAATTTACTGAGCAAGACGCAGATAACAAAGCACAACTTGTACTTTGCAACCCTCCATTCCATCAAGTTCACAGCATTGGTGATCAAATCGCTTGGGCAATGTTTACCCAAAGTCGTGAAGCCTTAGATACTGGCGGAGAAATGTGGATAGTTGGAAACCGTCATCTTGGTTATCACATCAAGCTCAAAAAAGTGTTTGGAAATTGTAGAACTATCGCAACTAATCCTAAATTTGTAATTTTAGCGGCGAC
>JBALXO010000138.1:0-6875 GCA_036960615.1 Cocleimonas sp.
CATTACGGATAGTCGCAGAGCTTAAATCTAAACCACTGCGTTTCGCCAACAACGACGAACCAATCGGCTGACCATCTGAAATATAGCCTTCGATTAAGACTTTCAGTAGGTGTCTAGCGCGGTCGTTTAAATCGATGGTATCAGTAGGCATAAGAATATAATGATGATTATACGATTGATTTCAAGCCTTTTTATATAAAAAAGTAATAGAAAAAGACCTAACACCAGCTTTTAGACACTTCCTATTCAAACACCCTAGCTTTAATTAAAATAGGGCTAGAATGTTTACTTATTTATTTATACACAAAATGTATAAACTTTAAGTCTCCTATGAAGCTTTTAATTAGCAGTCCAATAAGTTTAAATCTAATAATGAAAAATACTGAATTTATTGATCTGAAGCTTTCAATATTACGTATATAAAATGTAGGCTAAGTTAAAATCACCAACGCCTCTTTACAATTTTTCTCTAAATTGAAGGTATATTTTGAATATGAATAAACAAATCACAGCACATAAAAATAAGTTAGTAATTTCTTGGAATTATGCTCTAGGGTTTTTATTGATTTTATTGATTTCAAGCAATACCTCATTCGCTGCAAACGGCGTCAATGTAGATTCCAGTAGCGGACTAGCTTTAGAGGGTTATGATACCGTTGCATATTTTACCGAAGGCAAACCTGTAAAAGGTAAAAAAGAATTTACTGCAGAGCATCAAGGTAATAAATATGCCTTCTCAAACGCAGCACATAAACAGACGTTCTTAAAAAGCCCGGATGCCTATCTTCCACAATATGGAGGTTTCTGTGCCTATGCAGCAAGCAAAAACTCGATTGCCAGCGTGGACCCACGAGCGTGGGCAATTCATGATAATAAGCTGTATTTAAATTACAGCAAAAGAATAAATAAAACGTGGCTTAAGAAAAAAGTAAAACGAATTATCGACGCAGATCGTTACTGGCCTGAACTTAAGAAAAAAGCGTCTTAAAACTTATTTATTTTTAAGCTACGAAAAACTAATCAATTAAAAATTGAGCTCTATCCAACTAAGACGAATGCTCCATATACCAATCGCAAAACTGAACGCAAAATCTCTCGTCTTCTGCAAATGGGCCTGGTTTATAATATTTAGATTTCGACCCGCTTGTCATTGATTCACAAAGACCAACATCTTCTGCATTTGTTACTTTCCATACGTCGGTTAAGTGCTCAATATTATAATCCTCACCTTCGACAGCATCTTCATGCACTATCCAACTTGAATAGACTGTACACTTATCTTCACCTAACGGTAACACCCAGCTAGTGGCGATATGATCTGAAGTGAAGTGAATCCATGCATTAGGGTTGAACCACATCGAAAGTGTGCTTTGATCATAATCTTCAAAAGGACCAATGAGTTTTTCCGAAGCAGGTTTACCGTCAAAGGTAATTGATTGATATTCTTCTTTCATGGGATATCGGGCAATACGAAAACAATCATTTTCAGAAAAGGGGTTTTCTTCCCATTTGAGATCTAAGGCATCCCAGCGTTTAGTGGCATTATCAAATAATGTTTTATAGGCGGGTGAATCACCTCCATTAAAACTAGAGGGATCAAATAGTTTTACTAAGCCTCGGTGATTCATATTGCAGTGACAACATTCACGATTATTAATCATCACGTGAAGCCAACTAGCATCAATCACTTCTGAGTAATGATGAGCTAATTTATAGCCACCTTTCTCTAAAGCAAATGGACTTGTGTACGGCTCCATAATTTTTTCAATTTCATTAAGATCCGTATAGTCTGGATCATCACTTAAACAAGCAAACAAAAGCCCGGAAATTTCTTTAACTGGGATATTATGGAGGCCTCTTGATTGACCTTCTTCTGATTTAGGGTAATCAGCCGCTAAACCAGCCGCATAGACTAATTTTCCATCATTCAAATCATAAGCCCATTGATGATTAGGACAGACTATTTTAGGTGAGCATTTACCAGTAGCATTTTTAAGCAGTCTCGCACTTTGATGAGCGCAACGATTAGCCATGCACCGAATAACACCATCATTCCCGTGCATCAAAAAGTATTCGTCATCAAACAGGGAAAATTTCAGGTAATCCCTAGGTTTTGCAACATCACCGCGCGTACCAATAAAGAACCACTTTTTAGAATAAAGTCGCTGCATTCTGTCGACATCAAACAACGCTTCCTGTGGAAACCCAAAACCTGACTTATGATTATTCATACATTCACCTATCATTAATATTTTTCAATTAAATCAATTTTGATAGTAGGGTTTAAACTTGTAATAAGGGATTTTAAAAGCGACTAGAAATGTAATATCTATAGTAAACAGCCTTAAAACTGTAACAACACATCAATCAAATATTAAAAAATATACCCCCTAACTTTTTGCCACTTTTCACTATAAATACAATTAATATCCATTTAATCAGCCCAAAAACCCATTCATCCCTTACAATATTGATTAATTTTTAAGCTATGACAAAATTATTTACTAAATGTGAATTTCTATTCCATCAATGATGAATAATAAATGCTTACTGAAAATAAGGTAAATCAAGTGATTAAAGTTGCTCATATCTCAACAGGCTTAGAAACTGGCGGTGCTGAAGTTCAGTTACTGCGGCTGCTGACTGATCTCGACAAAAGCCAATTTGAGATGATTGTGATTTCTTTACACAAGGAAACTTACCTTGCTGATCGTATTCGTGAACTAGGTTTACCTGTTTATTCATTAGAGGTAAAAAAGAATCCTTTGAATGTACGCAAAGCCTATTCAATTTTAAAAGAATTCAATCCTGATGTGATTCACGGCACTATGTATGAAGGCGGCGTTGTTGGTAGTTTATTCAATAAGTTTCTACCAAAAAAACCACCTGTTATTTGGACGGTACATGAGCCGCTTGAGCATTATGATAAAGAGCCAATTCGCAAACGCTTGCAACTGCGCACTTGGGGTTTAATTTCTAAACTGCCTGCTTGTATGATGTATGTATCAAACTTGAATAAAGAACAACATGTTGCCTGGGGCTTTAATAATGATAAGGCGTTGGTGATTCCTAATGGCGTTGATACTAGTAAATGTTCACCTAATAAAGCGGCTGGAATGAAAGTTCGCGAAGAACTAGGAATCCCTGAAGATGCATTTGTGATTGGTAAAATCGCACGTTTCCATCGTCAAAAGAATCACATAGGTTTTATGCATTCAGCTGCGATTTTGGCAAAAAAGTATTCACATGTTCGGTTTGTATTGGTTGGAACGAATGTTGATAAAAACAATGAAGAACTCACCGCATTAGCTAAAGAATTAGACATTACAAATCAAATTCACATGTTGGGTAATCGTGAAGATATCCCTGATGTAGTTAATGCTTTTGATTTAGCAACACTAACTTCATTCGGTGAAGCATTCCCACTCACTTTGGGCGAAGCTATGGTCTCTGGAGTTCCCTGCGTAGCAACTGATGTCGGCGATAATGACTATATTATTGGTGATACTGGCATTATTACGCCAGTGGACGATGATGAGGCGATGGCAGCTGCATGGCAAAAAATGATCGAAATAGCACGAAATGATCCAGACGAATATGCAGTATTAGGGCAAAAAGCGAGACAACGTACGCTGGATAACTTCACTTTAAAGCAACAAGTTAAGCAACACGAAGACCTTTATACCAGCCTGTATGATAATCATATCGCTGGTAATGCATCAATGAGCCAAGCCTAAAACTTTCGATAGGATGGAAGCGCAAGCATACACTCTAACTATTGCAGGCAAAGACAGTTTAGAACACGGCGTGCATAAAGCAGTTATTTTTGATGATACCTTGGAGTTAGCTTTTTACAAAGATGGCAAGCTTATCAAAACAGCTAATCTTGCACCTGATAGAGCATCATTTTATCGAACCTTAGAGGCGACTAAAGCTAAGATAAAACTGATTTGTCAACGCTTAGGTATTAATGAATCTCAGCTGAGTTATGACACTAAAACTATAGCCATATCCAGAAAACTCATTTATAAATCGCTGATTTTAGCAAAGATGATTTACACCATGCTGATCCCGATTCAGTGGGTAATTGTTTATAAGCATCTACATGATAAAAAATGGCGAAAAATCATTCCTGACTCCAGTATTTTCCAGGCTGACCCCTTTATCATTTATAAAAACGAAAAGTATTATGTCTTTTACGAAGAGTTAAAATTCGAGGATTACCACGGCTATTTAAGAGCAGCTGAATTAGATGTAGATAATGGCAAACTCATCAATGACCAGATCATCCTGAAACTCGATTATCATTTATCTTTCCCCAATGTGTTTGAAGAAGACGGCACGTTTTATATGATTCCCGAAAGTGGCGAGAGCAATAGCATCGACTTATTCGAATGCTCTGATTTCCCTTATGTTTGGCAGAAGAAACAAACCTTAATTGATAATATTCAAGCGGTAGATACAACGCCTTTAAAAACTGAAGATGGTTGGTATTTGTTTACTTCTGAAATTATCGATGGCTCAAATTGTGATGATGAATTATCAATTTATAAGTCATCAGATTTATTTAATCAGCCCTTTACAAAACTCTATCAAGATCCAGTTGTTAGCGATGTAACAAACGCTCGCATGGCAGGACACTTTATTCAGCGAGATGGTGAAATTATTAGAGTAGCGCAAAATTGTGGCAAACGTTATGGCTATCAAGCCAAGTTAAATAAGGTGTTACAAATTGAAGGTGGGTATCAAGAAGAATTAGTTGAAACGATTAAACCGACACAAAGTGCTCTAGGTTTTCACACTTACAATCAGGCGCATGAAATTATTATTGGCGATATGGAAATCGCCCGTTTTGATTTCTATTCCTTAAAGCGTTTTATCGGTGGCAACCTTCGGCGCCTTTTTGAAATCATATTGAGCAAGAATAATTCCAGCAAAGATTAATCCAAAACCAAACATCATTCTCGTCGTCAGTATTTCACCAATCAGCAATACGCCTCCGATGACAGCAAACACAGCCTCTAGTGAAAGAATCATTGCCGCATAATGTGGCGGCACAGATTGTTGAGCAAACACCTGCAGAGTAAATGCGATCGCTACTGAGGCGATACTGGAGTAAGCGATTTCTAACCACGCTCCTTTTACGCCAACCGCAATATCAGTGAAAACCACTGGCTCAAAAACTAAAGCTGCGATAAAAGACAATACTGCACAAGTGTAAAACTGCACGATAGATAAACGCAAAGGGTCATGATTTCTGG
Organism: Cocleimonas sp.; assembly: GCA_036960615.1. Lineage (GTDB taxonomy): Bacteria > Pseudomonadota > Gammaproteobacteria > Thiotrichales > Thiotrichaceae > Cocleimonas. The sequence continues at coordinate 5,262 of JBALXO010000138.1, forward strand.
CTGCCTTACCTACGTAAATAATATGCAAAGCCCAAAATATCGAGCATGCTAAAACCCAATAATCACCTTTGTTTATGGAAGAAAGCATCTCCGCTATTGGAGTATCTTTAATAGTAAGAAAGTACAAACCAATTAGCGCCAGAACAACTGCTGGCCAAACCTGTATTGGCAGTTTTTCACCACCTATTGATAGGAAAATAGGCACTAATAGAATATATATTGCTGTCAAGAAGCCACTTTTACCTGCAGTGGTTTCAACGATACCGATTTGTTGCAGTGTTATGCCTAGAGTAATTAAAACTCCCATTATCAAACCAGCAATCATCCCTTCTCTATTGAGTTTTTGTTTACCCAAAAAACGAATGAGAAACAATAAGCAGGTTGCGCCCAACGCAAAACGAATGGCGGTAAACATTAGTGGCTCTAGATGATCCATCCCTGTTTTTTGTGCGACAAAAGTAAAGCCCCACAATGCCGCTGCAATAACCATTAAAACGTTACCCATAAATAGTGATGGTTTGCTTTGCATTAATATTCCCTGAGGTTTTCTTATTGAGCTAGAATGAGAATCAGAGTTTAGCGATATAAACATGAGGATGCATGAAAAAATTCTTAACTATTGGTATTTTTTGTAAAGAAAAAGATGATCGCCTTAAAGCGACACTGACGGAATTGCATGAGTTTTTATTAGAGAAAGATTACAACGTCGTTGCCTTAAAAAACTCAGCCAAATACATCGATATAAAACCGATTAAGAAAAAAGAGTTTTGTAACGTTGTTGATTTGGCGATTGTTGTCGGTGGGGATGGCACTTTGCTTAGAGCAGGACGCTTATTAGCAGATAAAGATGTACCTGTCATTGGAATCAACTTAGGTCGTTTAGGGTTTTTAGTCGATGTATCGCCTGATGCAATTGCAGAACAGTTAACGCCAATGCTTGCGGGTGAATCGACCATTGAAACACGCTCACTATTATATGCAGAAGCGTTTAGAGATGAAGAATCTTTAGGCGCCAGCATGGCGTTCAATGATGTCGTTTTGCATGCGAGAGACGATGTTCGTATGATCGAATTTGATACACATGTCGACGATATATATGTAAACACTCAACGTGCTGACGGCATGGTTGTAGCAACGCCGACTGGCTCAACTGCTTATGCACTATCAAGTGGTGGGCCGATTTTACACCCCAGTTTAAACGCCTTAGTGATTGTGCCTATCAGTCCTCATACACTAAGTAATCGACCTATCGTAATCAGCAATAAGAGCCGTATCACTATCACCATGGGCGAAAGTCGGGATGTTGGGGCACGTGTATCATTTGATGGTCAAGCTAATATACTTTTGAGATCGGGCGATAAAGTGGTGATTCGACAGCAAGAACATACGCTGCAATTACTGCATCCTAAGGATTATGATTATTTCCATATTCTACGAAATAAATTGGGATGGAGTGTTAGACCTTAATCACGTTTATTTATAACCGAAAAACAGAAAAAGCCTAAAAAGGTGGGGGGTGTCTTTTTAGGCTTTTCATTTATTAATACTCTAAAAAATTCTTTTGATAAGGACTATTCAGCTAATAACCTAGCAATCATCGCTTCAATTTCAATC
>JBALXO010000139.1:0-5298 GCA_036960615.1 Cocleimonas sp.
ATTCAAAGAAAAGCTGAAGACACCCGCATCTACATTGATCTCTTTAAGCGCACGATGTGGTTGAGCTGTTTGATTACATTTTTAACTGTACTTTTTGGTTATCCAATTGCCTATCTTCTTGCCACACTTAAAACAAAAACTAGTAACTTATTGATGATTCTAGTGCTACTGCCCTTTTGGACTTCATTACTAGTACGTACCAGTGCATGGATAGCCCTACTCCAAAAAGAAGGTGTTATTAATGATACTTTAGTGGGAATCGGGTTGATAGCAGACGATAGTAGATTATCGATGATCCATAATTCGACTGGCACATTAATAGCCATGACGCACATCTTATTGCCATTCATGATTTTACCGTTATTTAGTGTCATGAAAACCATCAATCCAAGCTATGTGAGGGCGGCTAGATCTATGGGAGCCACTGGCTTTACTGCTTTTAGACGTGTTTACTTCCCCAATACGATTGCGGGTATTGGTGCTGGTGGTATTTTAGTTTTCATTCTTTCAATAGGCTTTTATATTACTCCGGCACTGGTTGGTGGAGTCGATGGAACGATGATAAGTAATTTTATCGCTTATCATATCTCACAGTCATTGAATTGGGGTTTAGCCGCTGCACTTGGCGCGATATTACTCGCGGTAGTACTCGTGCTTTACATCCTCTATGACAAGCTTGTCGGCATAGATAATATGAAGCTTGGTTAACCCTAAGTAGTTAATACTAAGCAGAAAATAACTAGAGTCAAATAGAGAATATAAAGGATAAAATCATGGCACTTCCATTACATGCAACGACTGGCGAAAGAGTTTGGCATTACACTTTTTTAACTATTTGTGTATTGATCTTCTGTTTTTTGATTATTCCGATTCTGGTGATTCTGCCATTATCGTTTAATGCGCAACCCTACTTTACTTTTACTCCTGAAATGCTGTCTTTCGATCCAGCAGGTTACTCAACTAAATGGTATGAAGCATTTTTTAATGACTCAAACTGGCAAGCAGCTGTTAAAAACTCATTAATTATTGCTGTTTTTTCAACCATTATTTCTGTCTCTCTAGGTACTTTGGCAGCATTAGGCTTGAGCCAAAAAGATTTCCCGTTTAAAACCACGATAATGGGAATCTTGATATCACCTATGGTTGTACCCCTAATTATCTCTGCAGCAGGAATGTTCTTTTTCTACGCTCGAGTTAATTTACTGGGCACTCACATAGGAGTGATTCTAGCGCATGCTGCTTTAGCTACGCCTTTCGTGGTTATCGTTGTTACCGCAACGTTAACAGGCTTCGATCATAGTTTGACACGTGCTGCGGCTAATCTTGGTTCATCGCCAACTAATACTTTTTTCAAAATCACTGTGCCATTGATTACACCAGGTGTTATCTCAGGTGCCTTATTTGCTTTTATCACATCGTTCGACGAAGTGGTTGTTGTTTTATTCCTTGGCAGCGTTAATCAACGCACTATTCCTTGGGCTATGTTCTCCGGTATTCGTGAAGAAATTAGTCCTACAATTCTTGCTGTGGCAACTTTGTTAATTACCTTTTCTATCATTTTATTGTTTACGGTTGAATTACTTCGAAGACGTGGTGAAAGATTGCGTGGTTTATCCCCAGCCTAAACTTCATGTGGAGTTGATATATTTATATTAAGTTACTTATATAAGTAACTTAATATAAATAACTAACATAAAAGACACCCCCTACTTTCATGAGGTTTTCAACCGAGTCTTTTAGGGGGAATTTTAGTTTTGTCTTTGTTACACGATTTGGTACTTTTCATTTAAACAGGCAATATCGAATTTTTCAAAAGCACTGGCAAGGCAAGCTCTCTCTTCACATTTCGTTGTGGATTATATTTTTCGGTATTTTGCTTACACTGAATTTTTTTGAACCTTGGCTCCTCAATACCTTTTTTACTGATCCACAGCAACTCATTAGCGCTACGCTAATATCACTCTCTATCACCAAATTTATTATCTTCCCATGGCAGCTTGTCGGCCTATTAAGAGCATCAGATAAAGATTACCTAAAACACGGTAATATCAACAAAACACGTTTGATTCAACTTCTTATGGTCCTAGCCATAGCTTATGTCTTTTCCTATAGCATAAGCCTCATTCAATCAGCAACTTATAATAAAAAGCAACATGAGCTTGCCGCCGAATACATAAGTTTCCAACAACAAGATAAGAACTACAAACTGACCCTAAGAAACAATTCAACACAACTTGTAATATCAGGGGAAATAGAAATTGGCATTACCAAAGCCGTCAGCAATATTCTGAAAAAGAATGTACAAATATCCTCTATCGCCCTAAATAGTATTGGTGGACATATTTATGAAGGCCGCGGACTTTCTAAGTTATTCACGCGCCAAGGATTAGTAACCTATGTATATAAGCAATGTAGCTCAGCTTGCACAACAGCTTTTAGCGGGGGTAGAAAACGTTATCTAGGTTCATCTGGTAAATTAGGTTTCCATCAGTACAAACTTGACTTACAAAAGCATAAAAGATCCGTTGGATTCCATGATGCGAGTGCTGAACAAGAACGTGATCTTAAACTATTCAAATCTCGTGGTATTGAAAACAGTTTTCTTAAGAAAATTTTTAATGAAAACTCAGATAGTATGTGGTTTCCAAGTCACAATGAATTGATCACTGCAAAGGTAATTGATGGAGTAATCGATACGGATTAGGACGCAAAACAAACTAAAACTAGCGTATACGAATAAGGCGATCTATTTACTTTAGGGCAAAATCCACTCACTATAAATCATATCATTATTTGGAGAGCCTTTAACATGGCAAAGTTACCTCAAAAAGCTAAAGTCGTAATCATCGGTTTAGGTGGTATTACGGGTTCATCCGTTGCCCATCATTTAATCGAACGTGGTTGGGATGACATTGTCGGCATTGACAAATCTGCAATACCAACAGATATAGGTTCAACGGCGCACGCATCTGATTTTTGCTTTAACACGATGCATGATCAAATGACAATTTTCACCACTAAGTACAGTATCGACTTCTTTGAAAAAATGGGCCGATACGAACGTATTGGCGGTATCGAAGTTGCACGTGTTGGTGACGATGAACGCATGACCGAATTAAAACGACGCGTAACATCTGGCAAAGCTTTTGGTAACCGTTGTGAGATGATTTCTGCTGCAAAAGCAAAAGAGATTTTTCCATTACTAGAAGAAGATCAAATCCAAGGTGCACTTTGGGATCCAGATGCTGGCTTGGTGACTCCTAGATCACAAACTGTCGCAGGTGAGTTAGTAGAAGCTGCTGTAGAAACAGGTAAACTCCAAGCATTCGCAAACACTTCTTGTACAGGTCTAATTATCGAAGATGGTGTTATCAAAGGTGTTAAAACTGAAAAAGGCGATATCGCTGCAGAGCATGTAGTTGTTTGTGCTGGCTTGTGGGGGCGTTTGATTGCAGAAATGGCTGGCGAAGATTTACCAGTAATGCCGGTTGACCATCCTTTAACATTCTTCAAACCTTATGAAGAATTTGCTGGAACAGGTAAAGACATTGGCTATCCACTACTTCGTGACCAAGGTAACTCTGCTTATTTACGTGATACAGGCGATCCAAAAACACCTGAAGGTGGACAAATTGAATGGGGATACTACGAAGAGAAAAATCCTCGTATGTGTCACCCTCGTGAATTATTAGAAAAAGAAGATTGTCGTCTATCCCCTTCTCAACGAGACCTAGATATTGAAGAAGTAATTGAGCCATTAGAACGTGCTATCGAGTTAACACCCATTTTAGGCGAACTTGGTTACGATGAAAAATGGTCATTCAATGGCCTACTCCAAGTGACTGCTGATGGTGGTCCATCGATTGGTGAATCAGCTAATGTGCGTGGTCTTTGGTACGTTGAATCTGTTTGGGTAAAAGATGGCCCTGGCACAGGTAAAATAGTTGCTGACTGGATGACTGATGGCATTACTCATCTAGATCACTCTAGCATCGACGTAGCCCGTTACTACGATTTCCAATGCGAAGAACAATATATCCATGATCGTTGTTATGAGACAGCGTTCAAAATTTACAATCCACCAGTACATGGTCGCGAGCCTTATACTGCTGCAAGAAACTATCGCCAGAGTCCTTTCTACGAACGTGAAGTGGCATTAGGTGGTTATTTTATGGAAGCTGCAGGTTGGGAACGCGCGCATGGTTATGCTAGTAATGAACACCTTTTAGAAAAATATGCTGATCAAGTTCCGGTTCGTGAAGTCGAATGGGAAAACCGTCACTTCTGGCGTGTTTCTAATGCCGAGCAATTAGAGATGTCTGCTTCGGTTGGCATGATCAACTTGTGTCATTTTGCTATTTACGATGTAACTGGTGATGATGCAGCTAACTTTATGGAATTTTTGTGTGTCGCTAAAGTTGGCGGAGACACAGCCATTGGTAAAGGTATCTACACGCATTGGTTAGATGCTAAAGGTGGTGTTCGTGCCGACCTTACGGTATTACGTTTAGCTGATAATCATTTCCGCGTTGTTGACGGTGGTTACAACGGTAATCGTGACTTCGTATGGATGAAGCGTTTATCTGCAGATAACGGCTTCCACAAACTAAGCATTGTTGATAACTCAAGTAACCAAGGTTGTATCGGTCTCTGGGGACCTCATGCTCGTGAAACATTATCTAAATTAGTCGAAAACCCTGATGAGTTAAGCGTTGAAAACTTCCCATATGTAACAACCAAAGATCTACAAATCGCAGGAGTTACAGTTAAAGCCTTCCGTATTTCTTATGTCGGCGAACAAGGTTGGGAATTACATTTTGATCATGCAGACGGACTCCCTGTTTGGGATGCTTTGTATGAACTAGACGTTCTACCCGTTGGCATTGAAACCTATTCAAATAGTCGCCGTTTGGAAAAAAGCTTACGGTTACAGAACTCAGATATCCTAACAGAATACAATCTAATGGAAGTTGGTCTTGAACGTAAAGTCGTTAAAGCGGCTGACTTCTATGGTAAAGAAGCCTACCTAAAGATTCGTGAACGTGGAAATCAACCAGCTTATCTTTGTACTTTGACTATGGAAGAAAACACAGATTCGGATGGTGTAAAACGCTTCCCTATGGGTGCTTGTCCGATTATTGATCCTGAGACAGGTGAGACTATCATCGATTCAGAAGGGCGTCGTTCATACACTAGCAGTATCGAGTTTGGCCCGAGTATTGGTAAGAATATCGCCCTAGCCTACTTACCTCTTGAATTCTGCCAAGAAGGCCGGATGTTGAATATGGATTACATGAC
>JBALXO010000139.1:5398-6675 GCA_036960615.1 Cocleimonas sp.
AATCGCATAAGCAACTAAACCAACAATAATTGTTGTGGAAGTATTCTTACTTATCCAAGCCGTGATAATTGCAGCTACTAAACCGTACAAATACACATTATCAAAAGCCAAATCTAATTCGCCATTATGGATCAAACTAGTTTGTGAAATAATAGCTGTAAGTACCGCAATAGGTACAAACTCCAACGCGCGTCTAAGTAAAGGATGAATCCGAAAACGTCCAGCCAAAGCAATAGGTAAATAACGAGGAGTAAAGGTAACGGCCATCATCCCAATGATTAGAAGCCATTCATTCATTTTGACTATCCTCCACTTCAGATTGTGATAGTAAAACACCTACTGCGATAGCGATTAAGGATGAGATCAGTAATCCACTTTGATGAGGCCATGAATGTGTCACTAACGCTGCAAAAAAGGCCGTAATCGCACACGCCCATTGCGCTTTATTTTTTAAAATAGGTACTACAATACCTACGAATGCTACCACCATCGCAATATCTAATCCCCATTTAGTAAGATCAGGAATTTCCTGCCCCAGATAAATACCTAAAGCCGTACAACACTGCCAATTGAAATACATAGCAAAGGCACCACCAAAATAATACCAATGAAATTGTGGCATTTTGGGATCATCAATCAAGCCTTTAGATAAGGTGGCATAAGATTCATCGGTCAACCAAAAAGACATTAAAGCTCTGATTTTTTGCGGTAATTCAGACACATAAGGCATCATGCTTACCGCGTATAGCATATGTCGTAAATTCACTACGAATACTGTCAAAACGATAATAGGAACTGCAGCGCCTACACCAATTAAAGTGACTGCAACAAACTGCGATGAGCCCGCAAAAACAAACAATGACATTCCCATTGTAGCTAACACTGAAAGTCCATTTGTCTGTGCTAAAGCCCCATAAACAATACCAAAGGGAATAGCTGCAATCAGCAATGGAATAATATCTCCGGCGCCACGCAAGAATAAATTGGTTTTTTGATTCATCGAGCGATTTTGTGTCAATGCGATAGGAGTTTCAAGAGATAGATTAATCTTCTTAATAATATTCTTTATGTACAAGAAATCAGATTAATCGAGTGTTATTTGAAGTTAAAAAGACCCCCCCACACCTCTTATGCGGTTTTAGCAAAACCTTAACCTTTGGGCTATCGTCGATGCATTCCAATGTTGTCTAGGCTTGGTTTTTCAGGAAAAGTGCCAAAAAAGTGGGGGGGTCTTATAAATCAATCTACTTGTGACTAACTAAAGCAAACCGCGTTCT
>JBALXO010000140.1:0-6657 GCA_036960615.1 Cocleimonas sp.
GTTGGTACCTAAGGCATAATATAACGCTAATTAAAAAAAGACACCCCCACCTTTTATATTAATAGTTGAGCTATTTAGCGCAAAAACATTACAAATGGATTCACCATTGGCTAACCTGAAATGCTTATTCATATACTTTTAAAGTAAGTAAAATCGTAAACTGTAACGATCCTTAATAATTCTGATCACTGACTATCCATTTGACACAGATCAACTAAATTAAATGGTAAATTTGTTATAAACCCTTTAACTGAGTAGAACGTTACCCAAAAGGTACCTGAGTAATAAACAGGGGTTTTAAGATAAAAAATGAAAAATACTTTATGAAAACTCTGTATGAAAAAATGGGTGGAGAGGATCCACTAAAAAAACTAGTTGAGACTTTTTACGACATTATTGAAACTGATATCGATGGAAAAATAATACATGACTTACATTTAAAAGGACACGGTATGAATCATACTCGAGTTGCTCAATTTGAATTTTTATCTGGTTTTTTTGGCGGGCCTAAATATTATATAGAGCGTAATGGACACTCTGATATACGACAAATACACAAACACGTAGAAGTGGGACATGCAGCAGTTCAAGCTTGGTTATTGTGTATGGAAAAAGCTATTGACCAAAATGGTTTTGAGATGAGTATAAAACAAGCAATGATGAAAACATTTACTCATGCTGCAGAAATCGCACGGAACCAAGAATAAATACCTATCTACTTTGTGACTTTATAGATTAATCCAAATTTTTAAGTATAAAAAAGACACCCCCCTACTTTTACTCAAAACTATTTAAAGAGTCAGGTGAAAAGTGGGGAGATGTCTTCGTAGATAAGTAATTAACGCATTACAAATGGATTAGCCATCGGCTGATCTGAAGTATTAATCCAGGTAGTTTTAGTGCAAGTATAATCCAGCACGGCATCGATACCTGCTTCGCGACCATAACCAGATTCATTGTAACCACCGAATGGCGCCATTGGTGAAATTGCGCGATAGGTATTCACCCAACAAATACCCGCTTTTATTTTTTTAGAAACACGATGTGCACGTGCTAAGTTTTGGGTAAAAATGCCTGAGCCTAAACCAAATACACTGTCATTCGCCATGGCGATCGCTTCTTCTTCAGTGTCAAAAGGTACAATAGACATAACGGGACCAAACATTTCAACTTTTAATGTTTCGATTTGATCATTGGGGCATTCAACCAGTGTGGGATTGAAATAGTTGCCGTCATTCAAACCTTCAGGTCGACTACCACCGAAAGCAATTTTTGCGCCTTGTGATGTGGCAGTTGCCAAAGTTTTTTCAATCAATTCTACTTGCGCAACAGTACACAATGGCCCAACGTGTGTATCTGCATTCAAAGGATCACCGACAATAATACCGGCTGCTTTTTCTTTAATTAGTGCGACCAAATCATCTTTAATTGTTCGATGTACAAAAGCGCGCGTACCTGCCACACAGGATTGACCGCCAGCGCCAAAATTGCCAGCAATCAGACCATTCGCAGCACTATCTAAATCAGCATCATCAAAAACCAGTATCGGAGATTTTCCACCTAACTCAAGCGTTGTAACCGCAAAGTTATTAGCAGAATTTCTCACCACATGGCGAGCTGTTTCTGGCCCGCCTGTAAACGCAATACGGTCAATATCAGGATGACTAGTCAGTGGAATTGCGCAGTTTGGTGCATCGCCAGTAATTATAGAAACTACACCTGCAGGGAAACCTGCTTCGTCTATTAAACGAGCAAATTCCAACATCGCAATCGGCGATATTTCAGAGGCTTTTATAATTACTGTACAACCAGCAGCTAAGGCTGGCCCTAACTTTGTTGCAGTCAAAAACATCTGTGCATTCCAAGGAACAATCGCTGCAACCACTCCGATCGGTTCACGTACGGTAAACACATGCATATCGGGTTTATCTATGGGTATGGTTGCGCCTTGAATTTTATCTGCAAGACCAGCGTAGTAACGATAGTAGTCAGCAACATAACCTGTTTGCATTTGTGTTTCGGCTAATAATTTACCACTGTCGGTAGTCTCATATTCACCTAATTTACTGGCATTTTGTTCGACTAAATCAGCAAGCTTATAAAGTAGCTTTCCGCGTTGAGTTGCCGTCATTGTTGACCACGGACCTTCATTTAAAGCGCGTCGTGCAGCAACTATTGCTCTATCTACATCATCTTTACTGGTACATGCAAAACTTGCCCACGCTTTTCCCGTTGCAGGATTAATAGTTTCCATGGTTTGACCTTCGCTACCGTCAGTCCATGCGCCATCAATATACATCTGAAACGTTTGTGTCATTTTTCTACTCCAATTATTCTTTATACTTTTATAAGCAAGATTTGTTTAGCTAAACGCAGGCATTACTTCATCAATAAAACGCGCTAAGGATTCTTTTTTATCTTTGCTTCGCATCCCTGAATCTATCCAGAATGAAAATTCATCATAACCAAGGTCTTCATAATGTTTAAGCTTGTCGATGACTTGTTTTGGTGTACCTATAAGTAAGTTATTCATCATATTTTCTGGGCTATACATTTCTATCTTAGCCATTTCTTCATCACTCAAGGCTTTGATTTGTGCTTGAGATACAGGACGTTCATTTTTAAACCATGCACCAAAGTAACAATAAAAACGACTGAGTAATTTACTCGCTCTTTCACATGCCGCTTGATCCTTACCGACATAAGTGTGCTGTAATAACATCGCTTTAGGCCGAGGAATTTCACTGTACTTCACGCAGGAATCATTAAACTTTTGCATTAAGTCTTCTATTTCACCAAGACCTAACCACAAAGGAGTGACTTGCACATTGCAGTGGTTTTCAATCGCGAAATCAAAACTATTCGGGTCACGCGCAGCAACCCACATCGGTGGACCACCAGCTTGAATAGGCTTGGGTGCACTAGTGCTGCTAGGGAATTGATAATATTCGCCTTCGTGGGTGTAGTCGCCTTCCCATAATTTTTTAACAGCAGGGATAATTTCACGCATGCGCATCCCTGCCTCCATAGCATCCATACCTGGCATCATTCGTTCGTATTCATAGCTATAAGCGCCACGCGCTATACCGACATCAAGACGTCCATTGGTAATCACATCTGTCATAGCAGCTTCACCTGCTAAACCAATAGGATGCCAAAAGGGTGCAATAACTGTACCTGTACCTAATCGCACATTTTTAGTGTGATGCGATAAATCGACAAGCGTCGTAAACGGATTCGGCGCGATGGTGAATTCCATACCATGATGCTCGCCACTCCAAATCGCATGCATTCCACCTTCATCAGCCATTTTGCATAAAGAGATAAATTCATCATAAAGCTCACGATGAGATTTATCCGCTTCGACTCTTTCCATATGTGCGAATAAAGAAAATTTCATTACTCAAATCCTCTGAAAACTGTTTGTTTTACTATTAACTGTTTCATGTCGGATGAACGTCTCCGTCATTTTCATCCCCCAAGTACAATCCAAAAACACCTACCTTTGTTTCTAATGAATAGCGGTCTAACATGATTTTCAAAGATTGAGATGACATTGGTAATTCTGCCAATGATTCAACGTCATAAAAATCACCTAAACTACTTTTTTGTTGTTTAGCGCTATTCGCAAGAAAGTAAACCGAATACTCACCCGTTCTTTGATTATCAAAAATTGAATAGACAGGTCCAAATTCAACGTCTATTGCTTTCGATTCAATATATTTACTAATCGCAGCCAAAGCACCGGTTCGATTTTCAACCTCAATAGAAGGCAACTTCAAACCTTCATCTGATTCTTGGAGCAAAACTCCACCTTCAGACTCAATAATCACCCCTACTTTAAATGCACGCATCGATTTGGGTGGTTCAACCGCCCCTCTCTCTAGCCCTAGGCTAAAGTAACCTTGGTTTGAATAACCCAAGCCTTCGTTGCCTGTAGAAGAGAACTGATTGATTTCTCCAATTAAAATCAAATGATCACCAGCATCTATCTGTTGGTAATTACTGCATGAAAAGCTCGTTGTCACACCATCAATAATAGGAGACCCATCTTCATCTTCATGCCAGGCAACCTTAGCAAAACGGTCACCTTTGTAACTGGCAAATAGATTAGATATATCTTCTTGAGCTTCTGCCAAAATATTAATAGCAAAGTGAGAACTGTTTTCGAAAATAGCACAGCAACTCATTGATTTTGCGAGACACACCGATAGCAACGGCGGATCCAGTGATACCGAAGTAAATGAATTAGCTGTAAAGCCCACTTTTTCACCATCCGAACTTTTAGTAGTCACAACGGTTACACCCGTCATAAATGTGCCGAAGGCGCTTCTTAATTCTTTTGGATTTATCTCACTCATAATGTCTCTGCCATCTATTCATATTTCACATCAAGTCTAGTTTAGAATGCTTGAATCTGTACTTTTTAATCGTCTCTTAAGAAAACTCAGTAATGCCTCATTAACCTTTGTGGCATGCGTTAATGGTGTCATATGTCGTGAATCTTTAATAATGACAGCCTCTGCCTTGGGGGTAATCTTTGTCATTGCTTCTGTCATTGATACATTAGAATTCAAATCTAATTCGCCAGTTAGATACAAGACAGGCATATCTAAGTTTCTAATAGAGGTTGTGTTAGGGCCATCCACAGAGGCAAAAATCCTATAAGCGGCTGCATAGCCATCTAAATCTGCATGTGACAGCCAATCTCTGCAAAGCTGTGCATGAAACTCGTCTTGAGTTGATGGCGAATCACCAAACCATCTAGAAATTGGCGCACAAGCATCTGCATGTGATAACTCCGTTAGGTTTAAAGCGCGCAGATTTACTGCTAATTTAGCTTCAGCACTTCGTTTGTAAACTGTGTTCATTGGTACTATTGCCAAACATAATTCAGGGTATTTTTCTGCCAAAGACAAGCTCAATAAAGCACCCATCGAATGACCCACAATCACTGCAGGTTGTTTCACAACATCAATAATAAATTTAGCTAGTTTCTCAGTAAAATCACTCAAGGATGGTTGATCTTTATCTAATAAATCACTCTCACCATGACCTGGCATATCGAGAGTAAATACTGAATAATCAGCCTTTAGCGCATCGACTTGTTGATACCAAGCTTCTGAGCGTAAACCCACGCCGTGGATAAATACCACGGGTATGCCTTCACCACTTTGGCTGTAGGCTAAACCGTTTGCCGATTTAAACCGAGGCAGGGTTTTCGAGGTCATAACCTAACTCTTCCAAGTCTTGATATCGATCACCAATACGGTGATGTGGTCTTCCGCCAGATGCTCCACCTAAAACAATCACTAATTCATCAGGTCCAGGTGCATCTGAGATCGAAAACTGGATAGTTAGATAATGTGAGCGTTTACCTGCATCATTCTTATCCATCAAAGGCACACTAATCGGTGCATTAGCTGGACCACGCGTATTAGTGAAGGACAAATAGCTTTTAGCACCGACCGCTTCACGATAATGATTACCAAAGTGTAAGGTATGAATGAGTCCTGATGCATGCTCTATCTCACCATTAGTACCCACAACAGCGGCTTTACCATAGGCTTCAATCGCATCGCCTCCTGCAACCCCGTTTTGGCTAGCAATATCAATGATCCGTTTTGTCATCAACTCACCAAGTACAGGGCCAAAAGCGCGGATTTCAGGATTCAAGTCTTCAACATAACGACCAGCCCAAGGATTAGTAATGACTGCAGCAACTGCAAACATGCGCCAAGGCTTATCAGCTTTCTTAAAGCCTTCGATATAGACTTCTTCTTCAAAATTCACTAACTTTCGGATTTCTAATTCCATGTTTTCACCTGTATTTAAACACTCTGATATTTATTGTATGATGGTATACAATTTAAGATTAAGCAATTATTATTAATCAATATCAAATAATATTTTGATAATTAAACTTTAATTAAACTCTAATTTAACGAATTTTTAACGTAATATAACAATCATGCTATCTAACCTAGAACGCCCTAAAACACTCAAAGAAACTGCGCTTAATCAACTAAGAGAAGCGATTACTCTGGGTCACTTCTCACCCGGTGAGCGCTTAGTAGAGCGTGTTTTATGTGAGCAGTTGGGCGTCAGTCGAACCGTTATTAGAGAATGCATTCGACATCTAGAAAGTGATCAGTTAGTCATTGCCTCACCTAATATTGGGCCAACCGTGGCGACACTTAACATTAACCAAGTAAAAGAAATTTACGAAATTCGGTCGATGTTAGAAGTTTCTGCTGTCAGAAGTTGCGCTTTAATCGCGAATGAAACAATTGTCGCAGAACTAGAAAACTACTGTGCATCAATCACAGCGGGATTAGCAGAAGGTAAAATTAAAGAAGTACTGGCTGATACACGTTTGTTCTATCAAATTATTTTTACGGCAGGCGGTAAAACAGTCGCTTGGGATTTAGTCGAGCGCTTAAACGGTCGAATAGGACAATTACGTGCGATGACACTCAGCTCTGCCGGACGATCAGTCACAGGACCTAAGAACTTACTCGCCATTGTCACTGCCATTAAAGCCCATGATGCTGAAACCGCAGCACAAGCTTGTGCGGACCATTTGGAACAAGCAAAACAAATAGCGTTGAATGAATTAGACAGTTAATCGCGTTTGTTTTAATCTTTCTTTTTATA
>JBALXO010000141.1:0-6624 GCA_036960615.1 Cocleimonas sp.
TAGCATCGATGAAATAATCGAGCGTAACTACAACCTAGACATTAAAAACCCACACGTTGGCGAAGTAATCAGTCACGACCCAGAAGAGTTGTTAATAGACTATTCAAAACAGCAAGCCGATATTCAAACATTACGCGACCAGTTAAAAGGCATATTGGCCGATGCATTAGCCAACAACAGTACTAAAGGTACTAAGTAATGGCGGCCTCAAAAACATCAGCCGAACAGCTGATTACTGATAATATCGATGTATGGACATCGGCGATTAAAAAGCGCGGCTCACAAGGCCGTGGCAGTAGTAAAAAAATAGAACTGTACGGGATTAAAAAACTTCGTGAGCTGATTTTAGAATTGGCAGTGCGTGGTTTGTTAGTGCCACAAGATCCAAGTGATGAACCAGCTTCGGTATTGCTTGAAAAAATCGCTGCTGAGAAAGAGCTCTTGATTAAAGATGGCAAGATAAAAAAGCAGACGTCTTTGCCAGAAATTAGTGAAGTCGAAAAACCGTTTGAGCTGCCTCTGGGATGGGAGTGGATACGTTTTGGTAACGCTTATTATTTAGAGTATGGAAATAACCTTCCTCAGGCAAAACGAAGTAACACTGGTGAATATCCAGTATATGGCTCAAATGGAGTTGTTGGAACACACAAAGATTATTGTATTTCAGAGCCCTGTATTGTAGTCGGAAGAAAAGGCTCAGCAGGTGCTTTAAACTTAAGTGAGGGATATGGGTGTTGGGTTACTGATGTGGCCTATAGTATTGTTCCACCTACTGACCTGTTATTGGAATTTGTATTAATACAATTAAAAACGCTGGGGCTTGACTCGTTAGGAAAAGGTATTAAACCTGGGCTTAATCGTAATGAAGCATATCAGCTATGCATAGCATTTCCACCCGAAGCCGAACAACCTAGAATTGATGCCAAAGTCAACGAACTCATGGCCCTATGCGATCATCTAGAGCAACAAACCGAAACCAGCTTGACTGCCCATCAAACCCTAGTAGAAACCCTACTCAATACACTATTAGCCGCCGCACAAAGTACGCCAACTAATACAAACAAGGCAGCGAATAGCACACAAGAAAGCAGCTTCGACCAAGCATGGAACCGCATAGCACAACACTTCGATGTGTTGTTTACCACAGAGCATAGCATCGACCAGCTAAAGCAAACCATCCTGCAATTGGCTGTCATGGGTAAGCTAGTACCACAAGATCCAAATGACGAACCCGCAAGTGTCTTGCTAGAAAAAATCGCCGCTGAAAAAGAGCAGCTGATAAAAGATAAGAAAATTAAAAAACAGAAGCCGTTGCCGCTGATTAGTGATAATGAGAAACCTTTTGAATTGCCAAATGGCTGGGAATTCACACGCTTAGGTGATTTAACAACACGTTTAGGCTCTGGGAGTACGCCAAGAGGTGGACAGAGTGCTTATGAAGACAGTGGGGTGATTTTTTTAAGATCTCAGAATGTATGGAATGACGGGTTGCGACTCAGTGATACTGCTTATATACCGGAAGAAACACACCAAAAAATGATTAACACTCATGTATATCCTGGAGATGTACTTTTAAATATAACTGGTGCCTCTCTAGGAAGGTCTACCATTTTCCCTAAGGAATTGGTTGAAGCAAATGTAAGTCAGCATGTAACAATTATAAGACTTGTTGAGCAAGAAATGGGGAGTTTTGTTCATATGGGGATACTATCGCCTCTAATTCAGCGACTGGTATGGGGGCGTCAGGTTGGGATGGCGATAGAAGGTCTAAGTAAAAAGGTTTTAGAGTTATTTGAATTCCCTGTTCCTCCACTAGCTGAGCAAGCAAGAATAATGGAGAAAGTTAATCAGTTTATGAATATGTGTGACTCTCTAAAGTTACGAATTCAGCAATCCAATATGACTCAGCTTTACCTGACAGATGCTATAGGTGATTCATTATTTGGTCGCTCAACAATAATCAGGCTTGAAGAAAAAGAAGAGAAGACCGCTATGAAAATATCCACTGAACTTTCTTTAGGTATTGTCGAATACGATAGAACGGCAATACTAGCACCTCTGGTTGGTGATGATGGTGCTGATGCAAAAATTGTATGGAGTAAGAGTAAGTTGAATCTTCCTGAGTTTTATAAACAGTTGAAGGTAGAAATTACAGCAGGGTTTGTTGCAAAACCTGCCAAAGCAGAGTTTGAAGGATAAGGTTTAAAAATGAAGTTAAAGGAACTAACTATCCCCAACTACAAAGGTTTTGTTAATTTTACAACAACCTTTGACCAAAACTCTCCGACTACGACTGTAATTGGGCAGAATGGTGTTGGTAAATCAAATTTAATTGAAATTATCGTTTTAATATTTAGATCAATTGATTTGGGTGAGAAAACAGAATTTAGTTATACGCTTATTTATGAATGTCGTGGGCACGATGTTCAGGTGAGGTTTGATGTCGATGATGCAAAGAAAAATATAGTTAATATTGATGGAGTTAAAAAATCAGCAGCATATTTAAAAAATAATGCTAGTGAATATTTACCTATGAATGTATTTACTTATTATTCAGGGACTAATTGGCGTGTAGAGCAACTTTTTCTTAAGCATCAAACACAGTTTTATAAGCGCTTAACCGATGGAGAAGAGAGCTTACTTCGCCGTTTTTTTTATTGTCGCGATGTACATAGCTTTTTTGTACTGCTTGCGTTTCTTGTTGATGAAGACTCTGCCTGTAAAGACATACTAGAAAAACTAGACATTGAATCACTAGACTCCGTTTTATTCTGTCTTAAAAAACCTTACTGGTTTAAAAACAAACCTAGCGAAATAATGTTAAAAGAAGGTGATCCAAGATTTTGGTACTCGCGGGGGGTTGTCAAGGACTTTCTTAATAATCTCTGGGATCAATCTATTGCCCCAATCGACAATAAAGAATCAAAGACCATTGATTTTCGAGGTAGAACAGAAAATCAAGAAAGGCTTTATATGTTTTTACCTGATAGGTCTTCACTAGTAGACCTTAAAGATAAGTATGCGAATACTGCAGATTTGTTTAAAAATATCGAAAGTACATATATTGCAGATATTTTAGAAAGCGTCGAAGTGACTGTTACATTGAAGAATGGAAAGCAGCTTACCTTTGATCAGCTTTCAGAAGGTGAACGACAGTTATTAACTGTACTTGGTTTGATGAAATTTACACGTGATGATGAATCACTATTTTTATTAGATGAACCAGATACTCACCTTAATCCTCGTTGGAAGTTAGACTACTTTAAACAAATTGAAAAAATCCTAAATCATAAGATTGATGGTGGTGATAAAACTGCATGGGACTCAAGTCAAATAATATTAACGACTCATGATCCAATCATGCTTACCTCACTGCATGCTAGTCAAATTCGTGTTTTAACTGAGACTGCTGGAGTTAAATCTTCTGAAATTCCAGAAGAAGACCCAATAAATATGGGAGTTGAGGCCATTATTCAATCAGGTTTGTATGGGTTGCGTACAAGTCTGGATGACTCTATTCAAGAAAAAATCGATATGCGTAACCGCTTGCTGTCTATGTCTGAACTCACTGATAAGCAAAGTGAACGTTTAGATGAATTGAATAGAGAGCTAGATGAAGCAGGTCTTTCACATGCTCACCCGAATCCATATTTCTCAAATTTTGCTAAGGCTATTAGCAGAAATCCTAAGTTTAGGAAGCCCGAATTTACTTCTCAAGAATATAATGAACTTCAAGATATGACTGATGAGTTACTTTCTGAGATTTTACAGGAGGAGGCTAAAGATGATTCAAATTAAATTTCCTGACCCGCTTCCCCCTGAAATAGAGGCATGGAAAGTAAGAGCTAGGGCGATAACTGAGTTAATAATAGCCGAAGAAGATTTGGCCGAAAAACATAAGTTAATTGACCGTTATGAAAATCATTGGCGTAAGCCTGAGTTGATTGATTGGATGTCTGATTTATTTTTTGAAAAATGCTGGTATACAGAAACCAAATTTGGTGGTGACTACCAAGAGCTAGAGCATTTTCGACCTAAGAAAGGAACTAAAAATAAAGATGGGACAAATTTAGTTGGCCACCCAGGCTACTACTGGTTAGCTTTCAACTTAGACAATTACCGGTTAAGTAAAAGACGGCCAAATGCCAAAAAAGGTACTTTTTTTCCTATTGTCGATGAAAGGTATCGAGCTTGCTGTATCGATGATGAATGGCAAGCCGAACTCCCCTTATTCTTAGATCCTATGGATGAAGAAGACTGCCTTTTAATTAGTTTTAATGATGATGGGAAGCCCTGTCCCTCTTCAGGCATTGAAAATCAAGATGTAGATCGTGTGAACTTCACCATTGAAAAGCTTTTCTTAGATGAGCGTGTATTAAATATTCGGCGTGCGCAAGTATGGAATACTGCTAGAGGACTTTATTACAAATACCAGGCTGATATGAAAGAGGCTAAAGCTAGGGCAACAGATAGAGTAGTCTTAAGGGCGCAAGCAAAGAAAGATTTAGTAATGTTGAAGAATATGTTAAAGCCAAGTTCAGAATTTTCGGCCGTTGCAAAATTAGCGCTTATTAAAACCAACGAAATTACTGCAATAAGTATTGCTACATCGGCAGCTTAAAATATATGGAGCAGACATGAGTATCACGCAAAGAAGTAAAGATTTAGAAGACAAGATAAAGCTGCTCTTAAAAAAGTTGCCTGAAGAAAGTTCGACCACGAAACAATTAACAAACAATCAAGAATTGTACCAAGATAGTGTTTCCTATTTATTAGATAAGGTACATAGAGTTGCATTTATAGGAGATGTCGGAGTAGGAAAGACAACAGCAATTTGTAATGTTTTAGGCCTCTTAGATAATAAAAAACCAATATTGAGCACAGGCAGTGGACGAACGACCTTATGTGAAGTCGAGATAATTAGTGGTGAAGTATTAAAAATACAAATAGAGCCACATTCGAAAGAAGAAGTTTTGAGCTATGTTAATGACTTTTCTTTGTATTTGTGGTCGTTAAAGGATAAAAACATTAGTGTAAGTAAGAGTGCTGGTTTAGATACTTTTAAGTTAAGTTCTGAAGTTGAACGCGCATTACGTAATATACTTGGTCTGTTAAAATCTAGTGAGAAGGATGAAAATGGAAAGAGAGTTAGGAAAGATGCAGCGCGTGATTTTTCAGATGAGTTTTCAACTATAGAAAATTTAACGAGAGAGTTAAATACGCGCGTAGATTTTGAACAACGATCTAAAGTATGCTTTGAAAATCATGAGGATGAGGATCAAAATACTTGGTTACATGAAACCTTTAAATCTATTAATAATGCAACGCGCTCTGATATTGGTTTAGCTAAGCGTATTGTTATGACTATTCCATACTCGATGTTTGAGGGGATAAATTTTACATTAAATGTAGTTGATACCAAAGGTGTAGATAGTACGGTAAATCGACGAGATTTAGATAGATGTTTAACTGATGACAGAACTGTTAGTGTTATTTGTTCGTCGTTTAATAATGCACCAAATAAATCTATGGTTGATCTTCTGAAAGGGGCTAAAGAATCTGGTTTGGTGGATAGAATAAAATCTGAAATTATTCTTCTAGTATTGGATAGAGCTGGCGAAGCTGAAAATATCATGGGGGCCTCTGATACTGTTGAAGATAAAGAGGAAGGGCGTGAAGTGCGAGAAGAGCAAATTGAAAGTGATCTTCTTCAAAAATTTAATTTATCGTCACTCGAGATACAATTTCTAGATTCTTTTATAGATAATATAGAAGGATTTAAAGTTCGATTGGCCAAAAAGGTTGAATCGTTACGTTTGAAGCATATGGAACGTTTAGATGAAATTGAATTAGCAGTTTATGAAATAGAAGCTGAAATTCAATCTCAAACTGCTAAAGAGGCTAAAAAACAAGTAAAGAATACGCTTGCACCATGGTTAGACAGTGCTATGCAATATACGCCTTCCTTAAATGAATTTTTTCTCCCACTAATAAAAAGCATCTCTCACACTGGCACTTATGCAGCAAGCATCAGAGCAAGTGTTAA
Source organism: Cocleimonas sp. (assembly GCA_036960615.1). GTDB lineage: Bacteria > Pseudomonadota > Gammaproteobacteria > Thiotrichales > Thiotrichaceae > Cocleimonas. The sequence continues at coordinate 6,047 of JBALXO010000141.1, forward strand.
TCGCAGAGGTGAATGGCTGAACTTAGATTATTATCAAAGTCTTGCATATGGAGCAAGAGCTCAAATTGTCGAGCAAATTGATTGCTTACGGAACGAGTTAGTCGTATTAATTGATAATATGCTTTCTCAAAATGACTTGCAGCCTGCATACGCATTGCTTAAACAATTGAAATTTACAACTGAAAAATATTTAGATGAAATTTATCAGCACGTCTACGCAAAAGGTCGTGCGGTATATGAAAACGAATTGAAAAATGATTCGCAATTATGGAATGAATTATATAATCAATGGGGACAAGGACCAGGTTACAAAGTGCGCGTAGCTCAAGATTCAAATGGCTGGTTTCAAACTAAGCAATATGCGAATTATGAGCAAGAGGTAACGAATAAAGCTACTGAAGGTTGGAATAAATATATTACTGAAATTCGACAGCTTCTAGGTAATTTCTAGGATGCAACCAGCCACAATAAAACTATTCCTAACCGACGGTAAACCGGCAGGCATCCGCACTGCGGAAATATCAAACTGGACAGGCAAAGCCATTGCAGGCCCACATTCAGAATTAACCCAGCTATTA
>JBALXO010000142.1:0-2589 GCA_036960615.1 Cocleimonas sp.
AAAAAGACACCCCCCTACTTTTTGATGATATTCAGCTTTTTGATAAGCTGAATATCATCATTGATCAAATCGCTATCTTTAAACTACAAATCTTGATGTCCAAGTTTCACCTTAATCGATGGATGCTTTTTTACTAATTCAATCAAGATATTAAGACTTCTCTGGCTCTCTTTTTGATCAGTCGAGAATTCCCCCGGTTCAACTTCGTTATTCCAACCCCAAGCCGTATGGCTTGCATCCCCAACTAAAAGCACTGGACCTTCCACCGTATTCACTAAATAAGCCGTTGAGCCAGCTGTATGACCAGGCGAGTGAATAGCAAAAACGCTACCGTCGTTAAATACATCAACATATTGTGACGTCCACTCCTGCAATGCAGGTCTTCCATTAAGTAACGTATCCACAATTCCTCTGGTAGCCGCAAATAAAAAGTACTTCTCTTTAGATTCATTTTTTCCAATATACAAAGGTACATCTTTAGCAATCGCAGGCAAACCACTGATGTGATCGAGGTGTAAATGACTGAGAAATACTCCCTTTAACGGGCTATTTAAACTGGCTGTAAAGTCATCTGTAGACGTGAGAATATCCATTTTATCAATACCTAATTCAGGCTCTATCCAACCGGGAACACCAAAAGACTTAGGCTCTTCTACGAACTGCTTACTGACTCCGGTATCGACAAGAAAATCACCATACTTAGGATGCTGAAGGTGGTAGGCATATACTTGTATTTTTTCATTATGATCTTCTAGAGCCGCTTCTTGGGCTTTTGGATGATTCAAATTTACTAAACCACTTAATGGCGCGACCCAGTTAGCTGACTTAATTGTTTTTAAAACGACTCTTGAACTATTAGCCACTCCTCCATCAGAATCAAAACTACTCACCAGAGCCAGAAGATCACTCTTCTGTCCTAATGTTGATGTAATTACCTCATGGCTAGTTGATGTTGCCTGACTAATCCAAATCATCAAAGGCACTAAAATTATGCCGATTAAACCTAAGCCTCTTAGCGTATAACGTTTCCATTTATTCATTTCATTTTCACCGTATTACATTTAAGTATATTCATTAACTAATGACCTTCGCTTTCTCTTAACGAAGAATATGTGGCATAGTTTATCCATTCCTTAAAACATGTAAATCTACTAAATTTACATATTGGTATCCAAAAATGAATAACAAAGAATTAAACTGGCAGGACATGCGCCTGTTTTTAGCAGTAGCTGAAAATGGCAGTTTTAGTGCCGCCGCACGAGCCTTAAAGCTAGGCCAACCGACCTTAAGCAGGCGTATTGCCGAACTAGAAGAGCAACTCGGTCAGACATTATTTTCTCGTTTCAGTAAAGGATGTGAACTCACCGCACTGGGTGAAAAGCTATTGCCTGCGGCCGAGCAAATGGCGATTTGGTCTATTGAAGCACTCACGCAAATCCAAGCACCCAATAAAATAGAAGGTCGTGTTCGCATAACCGCACCACCTGCAATAGCGTTCGTTCTGCTCTCTCAGGCCGCTGTTGAATTGAAAAGTGAATACAAAGATATACAATTGGAAGTACTCAGTGGCATCAACACCTTCAACCTAGCCCGAGGTGAAGCTGATATATCACTGCGTATTGAAAAGCCAGACGATAAAGACTTAATCTGCCTTGCATCGTTCTACGGTCAACTGAAGGTATACGTCTCACAAACTCTGGCTGAAACATTAGGCGACAATGTGAGTATTCAAGATCTAGACTGGATTTGCTGGCCAGACGATTATGACTTTCTTGCAACAAACCAGATATTAAAACAACAAATTCCAGACTTTAAACCAGCCTTCACTTCAAATGATTACAACGTACAACTCGCGGCATGTTGCTCAGGCCTTGGCGCACTTGCGTTACCAGATGGTTTTGAAAAAAGCGCCCTAATCAAAGGACTAACTCCACTGAATATAGACCTAAGTGAATACGTATCAGGTCAGTTGCACATCGTCGTGCATAAACGTCAAAGACATATTAGTAGAGTAGAAAAAGTTGCTGAATTTTTAGAAGAGTTCTTCCAAAAAGTTTGGCCGCAGCATTAGCCTATAATTTTTAGGGCGCAAATTTACGAGTTCATCTTGGTTAGATATTAGGTATCGTATGTTTATCAATTTGGCGAGCATAAGGATAATGTAAAAGACACCCCCCTATTTTTATGGGTTTTCCAATTTAATCCATCTTATATTTGGTCTAAATCACTGTTCCATCTTCATCTCTCAGTCTCTTACCTGAATGCACATACCAATGAAGATGTTTTGATGTCTGGTAATTCCCGACATTACTGCTCACGCGGCAGCCACCTGTCTGTTTTTCAATTTTTGATGAAACATAATGAATAGCCATGAGGAAATCTTTGGCTAGTTCAACTTCGACGGCTTCTGCCGAAGCTAGAGAATCAATATGCTTTTTGGGGATAATGACAACATGATGCTCAAAATAGGGCTTTGAATGATGAAATGCCAGCACAAGTTCGGTTTCAAGAACCACTTGGACTTTATACTTCCCAGATAATACCTGTTCACAATAAAAATCATTCGTAGACAAAGAATTAGAATTATCA
>JBALXO010000142.1:2689-6604 GCA_036960615.1 Cocleimonas sp.
ACTTTTAAGTTTTTACTATCCTTCTGAAGGATAAACTCTAGCGCATCGGCACAGTCTTGTTCTAAGGTTTCGTTTTCCCAACTAACGTCTTCATAAAACTGGGTGTTCTGCTGCGCAAATTCTTCACAGCCTGTTTGGGTAAACAACGCCTTCCAATCTCCAGCGTTTAAGTATTCCATTAGAACGGTAGAAAATTTTGTGCGTAGTTCATCACTCAAGTGGTTCATCGAGTTACATCTCATTAGGGTTAAAATCAGATTCGAGTGTCAAACCTGCTAAAGAACCTAATCCTAACATCTAATGGATTCACTTCAATTAATCACATTAATTAGTGATGGAAAAAAATAAAAAAAGACACCTCCCTACTTTTGGCCTGTTTTCAGTAAAACAGCACAAAAGTAGGGGGTGTCTTTTTAAGTATATTTAAAACAGTTTTAAGCTGCTGCTTTACATACTTCTTCTAAACCCTGATCACGGATTTCTACAGATGCTTTATCCAAAGCAGTTGCTAATAATTTAACATCAGTTAATTTCTGTTTGGCATTATCAAGCAATAATGAACCACTCTCGTCTTCAGATAAATACGTGAATGAACATGAAGGAGCTAACCATAATCTATTACCCACAAGTTCATGGATAGGTTTTAGCCAAGCTAAAGTATCTTCAAAATCTGTCTCCGTTAACCGACTACTATCAACCACAGCAACAGAGATTATTTTATAATTAGGTAACCAATCAGCTACTTTCAACGCTTCATCATCCGCACTTATAGTATCTAAATGTACGCCATCTACCGTTAGTTCGCGCAATAATCCTAAATTATCACCTAACTTACCAAAGCTACACGCAAGTAACTTCTTTATTGGTGATCGTTGTAAATGGAAGTAGGCTTGCAATAAAGCATGCTTCCAATCTTCGTTTAATTCTTGTGAAAGCACAGGCTCATCAAGTTGTACCCATTCAACACCAGCATCTGATAATGCTTGAAGTAAATCTGCATATACTGGTAACAACGACTCTAAAAGATCTAACTTATTAACGCCGTCTTTCGCTTCGCCAAACCAAAGATAGGTAATAGGTCCGACAATCACTGGCTTAACCTTTAAACCCTGCTGTTTCGCTTGTTCTATCTCTTTAATCAAAGAAGCGGCATCTAGCGTAAAGCGTGTGTTTTGAGTAATCTCTGGAGTAACACAACGCACATCAGAGCCAAACCATTGCGCATCTTGATACGCTTTAAAGTGTTTGTATTCAGATCGATGTCCCAGCAAATCCATCATGGTTACCATCGGGTCTTTAACACCTGTACAACCAAGAGACAAAAAATTCGAATCTGACTGTTGCTGCCATTCAGTTGTTTTTGACTGAATTTGTCTGCGATCTATAGGGCTTTTAGGAAAACCAAGATTGTGTGTAGTAACCATTTTAAATTCCATTGTTCTTTAATATGAGATGGAGTTTATTTTGTTTGATAGATGAATCATAATGATGGTTTTTAAGGTATTCATGAATAATACTCATAACAGGAAATCTCTATAGTAGTGATTTCAGAAACTAGAATAGAAATATGATCGAAAACAAACATCTCAAAATCATTCAAGCGTTGCATATAAATGGCACGTTAACTGAAGCGGCGAACGCCTTATTTTTAACTCAATCAGCGTTGTCACATCAGATCAGTTACCTCGAGAAAAAGCTTGAAGTCAAACTCTGGGAGCGCGAAGGTAGAAACCTACGTCTTACCCAAGCAGGCGAAGTCTTACTAAAAACAGCACAGCAAGTGTTACCCGTAATCGAACAAACCGAACAAACCCTAAAAGCCTATGGCGAAGGTCGCCAAGGCATCTTGCGAATCGGCGTTGAATGCCATCCTTGCTACGAGTGGTTACTGGGCGTCATCAGTATATTTTTAGAAAAAATGCCTGACGTGGATATCGACCTCATCAATAAATTTCAGTTCTCAGGAATGGAAGGTTTACTCAACCAGCATATCGATATTCTAGTCACACCCGACATGGAAATTCACGACAAAGTCCATTACGACACCGTAGCCGAATATGAGTTAGTGGTATTAGTTTCGGACAAACATACGCTAGCTAAAAAGGAATTCATCACCGCACAAGAACTCGCTAAAGAAACCTTATTGCACTTTCCGGTACCTAATGAACGTTTAGATATTTTGAATCACTTCCTGAATGCTGCAAAATTAAAACCTGTGCAAATGAAAGGCGTTGAATCCATCGAACTAATGTTACAAATGACTGAATTTGGTCGTGGTGTTTGCGTACTGCCTGAATGGTTAGCTGAAGAATCAATGAAAAAACACGCACTAAAAAGCCTACAGATCGGCACAAAGAGCATTCATAAAGAATTATATATCGCGATGCGCAAGCCGGATACTGAGATTAAATATATTCAGGAGTTTGTGCAAACAGGTAAAGACTTAGCCAATAAAAAATTAGAGAGCATTGGAAAATAGATAGATAGATCACAATACACCCCCCTACTTTTGCCTGTTTTCTAGAAGGTGGCAAAAAGGTAGGGGGTGTATTTTATGATCTAATTTAATTCAATTCGATCAACAAGTTTCAAACTAACCTTACGAAGCCAACTGACTCTGACGCTCACTCCAAGGTCGCTCATCAATCGGTAAATGAAGCAAAGCCGAGAGCGCGCCGACACCGACGCCAATCCACCAAACAATATTATAATTACCGAAAGCATCGTATAGCGTGCCTCCCAACCAAACGCCCATAAAGCCGCCGAGTTGATGCGAGAAGAACACCAAACCGAAGAGTGTTCCCATATAGCGTAAACCGTAAATTTGAGCGATTAAGCCAGACGTCAGTGGCACAGTCGCTAACCATAATGAGCCCATGATGGCTGAAAAAAGCACTACGGTAGAGGGTGTAATCGGGTTTAAAATAAACGCCGCTGCGACAATCGTGCGCAATAAATAAATACTTGCCAACAGGTACTTTCGGGAGTATCGACTGCCTAACCAGCCCGCCAAGATAGTACCTCCGATATTGAATACCCCAATAATCGCAATCGAGATTGCACCTAAGGTCGATGTGGTCGAAACACCTATCATTCTAATAATACTATCGGGGCTTATTACCGCACACATTTCTGATACAAACGCAGGAAAGTGCGCTGTAATAAATGCCAGTTGATAACCGCAAGAAAAGAAGCCGAGAAAAATAAAACCAAAGGTTGGATCTGTAAACGCCTTTTTTAATACCGAGCCCATACTTTCATCCAGCTTTTCAACCTTCTTTGGTGGGGGCACGCGCATATAAAACAAGGCAAACAGCGACAGCATAATCATGCCCGCGAATACCAAAAATACTGACTGCCACGGAATACTTTGTAACAAATACTGCGCTAATGGCGGCCCTACAATCTGCCCAGCCGAACCTGCAGCCGTTGCAATACCCAAAGCCATGGACCGATGCTTATCAGATGCCGCACGCCCAACCACAGCCAAAATAACGCCAAAGCCCGTGCCTGCAATACCAAAGCCAACCAGCATTTCAAGTAATTGATGCTGACCTGGCGTAATCGCATAAGACGACAGCACCAAACCAACTGCATAACAGATTGCACCAGTAATTATGGCTTTACGATCACCATACTTTTCCGCCAGCATACTAAACAGTGGCTGACCAATACCCCAAAACAAATTCTGAATCGCAATCGCAAACGAGAAGTCTGCGCGCAACCAACCGAACTCATTCGAAATCGGAATCTGGAAAACACCAAATGACGCACGAATCGCAAAACCGACTAAAACAATCACGCAACCTGCAATTAACACTGGGGTGAATAGAGAGTCTTTTTTAATGGATGTGACGGCAGTAGTCATATTGAAATCAATTAGGAAACGTTATTTTTATTATAGTTGTAGTGTAT